>JAAYBE010000357.1 GCA_012719015.1 Actinomycetota bacterium | reverse complement strand
GACGCGTACTGGACCGTCCTCCTCTCGCGGTTGACCAGCACGATCGTCCTGGCGCTGGCGTTCGTCGTGAGGCGCCCACAGTTGAAGCTCACAAGGGCGGCCGTGGCCCCCATCCTGGCGGTCGGCGCGTGCGAGGTCGCCGGCAACCAGCTCTTCGCGGTGGCGGCGACCCTCGGCTATCTGAGCATCGCCTCGGTGCTGAGCTCGATCTACCCGGTCTTCGTGATCGCGCTGGCCTACCTGCTGCTGCACGAGCGTCTCTCGTGGATGCAGCAGTTGGGAGTCTCGGCGGCGCTCGTGGGGGTGGCGCTGATCGCCGCCGGCTGAGCGGCATCCATCCGGGCGCGCTACGATGTCCCGGAGCAGGGGCGCGCCCCATGTGTCACGCCAGGCCTTGAGGGGCCCGGTGGGCTCGGTGGGCTGCGTGAGGCTGCGCAAGCCCTGTGGGCTCTGAGAGTCCGCGTCGCAAGGAGGGACTGCAGTGGCGCTACGCACATTCGAAGCGGCTCCGGCCCTGGGCCGGCGGGCCGAGCTCGGCGAGAGCCCTTTCTGGGACGCGGCCGAGCATGCCCTGTGGTGGATCGACTGGTCGGGGGGCGTGGTCTACCGCAGCGACGTGGTGGCCGGGACCACCGCGTCGTTCCCCGTCGGACCGGACGTGGCGGCGATCGCGCCGGCTCCGGGCGGCCGCATCGCGGTGGCGCTGGGCCACGGTTTCGCGGAGCTCGACCCGGGGACGGGGCAGGTCCGGGCGCTCGCCCTGGCGGAGCCGGAGGACACCCCCACGCGCATGTGCGACGGCAAGTGCGACGCCGAGGGCCGGTTCTGGGCCGGTACCATGGCGCTCGACGGCAGTTCTCCGATCGGGACCCTGTTCGCGCTCGAGCCCGACGGTGAGGTGCGGCGCGTGCTGGAGGGCGTGACCGTCTCGAACGGCCTGTGCTGGTCGCCCGACGACACCGTGTTCTACTACGTGGACACCGCGACCAACCGGATCGACCGCTTCGACTTCGACCTCACCGCCGGGACGATCACGGGCCGCAGGGTCCTCGTGGAGATCGCCGCCGACGAGGGGGCGCCGGACGGGCTGACGATCGACGCCGAGGGTCACCTCTGGGTGGCGCTCTGGGACGGCGGGCAGGTACGCCGCTACAGTCCGGATGGGGAGCTGGATGCCGTCGTCGAGCTGCCCGTGGCGCGCCCCACCTGCTGCGCCCTCGGCGGCAGCGACGGGCGCGATCTGTTCATCACCACCGCCATGCCGGACAGCGCCGTCGAGCGGGAGGCCCAGCCGCTCGCCGGCCGGGTGTTCGTGGCGCGGGCGGAGGTGCCGGGCGCGCCCGCACATCCGCGCCGTTCCGGGCATCCCTGAGGCGCCCGGAGCGGCCCGGCGGGGCACAGCGGCGTCGCCCGTGGGCGGAGGGCTCCATCCTCGAGGTCTCGGCTCGCCCTCTTCGACGTGTCGCCGCTCCACATCCCGGCCCACCAGAGGAGCGTCAGGGCAGGATCCTGACCTCGGATGGGACGGTATCCACGGGGTTTGTCCCCCGTATCTCGCCTGTCGAGGCTATCCGGCGTCGCGCCCGCCCGGCGCCTCGGCTGCCGCGGTCCGCTTCGCGGCGGCGCGCTGCAGCAGCGGGCTGACGATGAGGACCGCGGCGACGGCGAGCACGATCAGCGCCAGCAGGTCGATGCTCGCCTCGAGCATGAACGCCGTCAGCAGGATCACCATGAACGGGGTGCGGAACATCACCACCATGAAGCCGACCATCATCCCGGCGACGAGGACTGTGGGGTCCGCCGCCGGGAGCACGAGGTCG
>JAAYBE010000356.1 GCA_012719015.1 Actinomycetota bacterium | reverse complement strand
TGCTTCACCAGGGTGGACTTGCCGACTCCGTTCTCTCCCATGAGTGCGACGACCTCTCCGCGGTCGACCGTGAGGTCCAGGCCGACGGCGAGCGGCAACTCCGGGTCGTATCCGATCGTGAGCTTCTCAGCGCTCAGCACGGTCTCGCTCGATCTCCGTGGCGGGTCGTCATGCCAGGAGGGGATGAGCCGGCAGGAGTCATCCCGGGCGAGCAGGGCATGGGCGTCCTTGACGGTGAAAGGGAGTCGGCCGTCGGGTGTCGGGGGATGGCCTTTCGGTGTGGAGGGGCGCCGACTGAACAGGCGTCCGATCGGCGTGAGCCAATCCGGCCGGGCGATCGCGGCCCATCGCGCAAACGTGTCCGGGTCGTCGTCGCGGATCAGCTCCCCCTGGTCAAGCACGACGACCCGCGTGGCGAGGTGCAGACATCGCTCGATGCGGTGCTCCGCGAGCACGATCGCGGCTCCGGTGTCCTCAGACAGTCTGCGGATCGCCGCCAGGAGATCCTCGCTGCTCACCGGGTCCAGCTGGGACGTGGGCTCGTCCAGGGCCAGGATCCTCGGCTGCATGGCGATGACCCCGGCCAGGGCCACACGCTGCAGCTCGCCGCCCGACAGTTCGGAGAGCGGGGCGTGGCGCAGATGTGAGAGGCCGGTGGAGATGAGGGCCTCTTCCACCAGCCGGGTGATGTCGGCGGACGGCACGCCGAGGTTCTCGAGCCCAAAGGCCAACTCCCGCTCCACGCCCGTCATCACCGACTGGGACTCCGGGTCCTGGAAGACCAGTCCGACACTGCGGGCGAGACGCCTGGACGGCTCTGAGCGCGTGTCCAGGCCCTCGACGGTGACGGAACCTCCGAAGACTCCGCCGTGGAAGCGCGGGACGATGCCGTTCAGACAGCGCAGCAGGGTCGTCTTGCCGCTGCCCGAGCCACCGATCACGAGGACGACCTCGGCGGCGTCGATCGTGAGGTCGACGGTCTGGAGCGCCGTCCGTGCCGCGCCCGGGTAGGTGTATGTCACCTGCTTGAGGACGGCAAGGGGCGCCATGGCATAGTGACGATGAGGGGGATGACGAGGCCGGCGACGACCACGAGCCAGAAGGCGTCTCCCAAAGGAGACCAGATGTCGCCGAGCAAGGGGAAATACGTGAACGACCAAGCCCCGGCGACGGCGCCGACAACCACGGCGGCGAAGGCGGTGACCGCGGCCGACAATGCGGCGGCGTCAGTCGGTGTCCATCGCCGTCGTCGCGCCCAGCGGGTGCGTCTGCCGGCTCCATAACCGCGCGCCTCCATGGAGGCCGCAACGTCGACGGCCCGCTCGAGGCTCTGTGTGAGCAGCGTCGCGAGCAGCGGCAGTCGGAGGGCGGCGCGGTGGTGGGCTCGCCCGTCGTCCAGACGGACGCCGCGCGCCCTCTGGGCGTCGATGATGCGGGCTGCGTCGCGCGAGAAGACCGGCAGAAGGCGCGCCGCCAGCGAGAGCACCAGGCCGGAGCGGAACGAGAACCTGCTCGCCATCGCCAACTGGTCGTCAGGGTCGACGCACAGGTTGAGCAGGGAGAAGGCGAGGATCACGCCTGCGAGGCGCAGGGCGCTCCCCACGCCGAACACCACTCCCTGTACCGTGACTGCGATCCGGAACGGACCGACGCCGATGCCCCAGAGCACGTCCAGACCCGCCCCAGCGAACAGGGGGTTGACGAGGAGCACGACGGCGGCGATGTACAGTGACACGCGGATGTAGGGCCAGGCCGCACGCAGGACACGACTCGCTGCGAGCGTGGTGACGACGATCACCAGGATGACGGCAGACTGGACTGGATTGGTCGTGACGAGCGCGGCTGCCGCCAGCGCGAGCGTGCACGAGAGGGAGACTGCAGGCCGGAGGCGGCGCAGTCCGTATCGCCGGGACTCGCGTTCGCGGAGCAGCGCAGCCCGACGTGCCGCGCGGAAGCGGGTCCTATCCTCGGGTCCGCGCGAGGCGAGCGTGCGCTCTCTCAGAGGCGACGCCGTGCCTGCGCCATATGGGGCAAGGTCGGCGGCGGCGTCCCGCCCGGCGGCCACATGGATCAGTCGGCTCGCCATGGCAGCGGGACCGGCTTGCCGTCCACGAGAGCGATGCCCAGACGGGCTGAGACGGAGGCGGGGGTGACGGTCTCGAGCAGCGGGCCAAGGTCCTCCTCAGAGGTGACGAGGAGGACGAGCAAGGGCATGTCCATGTCGTCCGGATCGGGCAGGGCGAGACACACGCCGGATGCGTCCGGCCCGGTAGAGCCGTCCAAGGCCTGAAGGACGAGACGTCCGGAGGCGACCGTCACAAGCTCGACTCCACCATCGTGGCCGGCGAGGCGGCTCATCAGCCACGGTACAGCCTCCGCCTCGGCCGCCGTGGCCACCACGACCGCCTGATGGGGGGCTTTCCGGCCGAACGGTACGGTCGCGCCGAGCGACACACCGGCGTCCTCGGCCCATGCGCGGACGGCTGCGTCGGCCTGGTTGGTGACGAGCAACGGCTCGCCGTCCGCCCAGGGCGCCGGCAGCGCGAAGATCGCGGTGGGGAGGTACATCGCGTCGGCCCACGCATGGTAGTCCCACCACACGGTCTGGCCGCCACGCAGCTTGAAGTCAGCGGCGCCGACGTCCGCCATCAGGCCGTCGACCCAGTAGAACCAGTCCTCGGCGTTCGTCTCGGCCACAGATCCGTGAGTCGAGGCCACGCCGGCGATCGCCTTCACGAACCCGCCGCCGTACGCGGTCTCCACCTCGACGCTCTCGGCGAGCAGGCGCATGACGGTGATGTCTTTCGTGACGGGGGCGGTCACATCGGTCATGATCTGGCGGCCGAAGTCGCGCGAGACGACCAGACGGACCTCGTCCGCGAGCGGGGGTCGTCCGGGATCGGCGGGCGCGGTCCGCGCCTGCTCCCCGGATCCGCATCCGGGGAGCAGGAGCAGGCCGCCGAGCAGGAGCAGCACGAACCGCTGGAGCCAGAGGGCAACGCGGCGCTCAAGCCGGAGACGACTCGCTTTCGTGACGGTCGTCCGGCACTGCAGCATCGTTGTGCCGCGGAAGCCGCTCCCGGCGGAGCGTCGGGCCACCGTTCGGCGGCTCACCGGCTGCCCTCAGTCGTCACTTGGCCTGGAGCTTCAGGACAGTGACGGGGGTCACGCGGCCCCAGGTGTCCGCGGCGCTGACTCGCAGGGTGTAACGGGCTCTGCGCGGGACCAGCTTGCCGTCCGCGCGCCTTCCGTTCCAGGTCACCTGCCGTTCGCCGGCCTCTCGACGGACGAGCATCGTGCGTATGGTCTTGTTCTTCGCATTGCGGATCTGGACCTTGACGCGGGCGGGCCGGGACAGGGTGAAACGGACGGTGGGCCTGGCTTTGCCCGGCACGAACTTCGCCGGGGCGACACTCGCGCCGGTGAGCGTCAACTCGGCGCCGAAGTTGACGAGGGTCCTGGGGGAGCGGACGTACCAGGTGGACACGTCCATGGGCTTCTCCGCCCAAACGAGGTAGCTGCCGTCGGCGGGTGCGGCGATAGTGACGGTGCCGTCGGACGACGTGGTGTACGTCGCGCTGCCCACGTGCACAGTGGCGCCCTCCACCGGCGGGAAGTCCGCCGGTTTCTCGAGCTGGGTCGGGTCAGTCAGCCCGTACCTGTCGTAGTCAGCCTGGTTGTTCACCTTCGCCAGGTCGTCGGCCTTGACGGTGACGGTAAGGTCCTCACCGCTCGTGTACGTCGTGTCGAGCTCCGTGACCAGCGCCACCGACGCGCGGGCAAACGTGGCGTCCGGCGACTGCGTCCACAGCGTCTCGTCGCCGTCCCTGAGCGTGAAGTCGATGGCGGCGACATCGACGATCGGGTAGCCGGCTCCGTTGACGGCATAGACCCAGCCCTCGCTCCAGTCGGGGAGCGACGTGAAGCCCGCGATGTTGGTGACGAAGGTACCCTCGTAGGCCGCCTCCCAGGTGAAACCGCGGATGCCGGCTGCGGAGGCCAGTGCGGCCAGGGCATTGGGTGTCTTGGTCCGGTAGAGGTTGCCGTTGCTGTCGTAGAAGCTCGGGGTGGCCGACACAGTGACCGGCGTGAGCGACGCTATGGTGCCCGACGAGGCCTCGACACGGACCCCGGCAGTGAGTGCCGTCGCCGTAGGGACGATGACGGCCGCGCCGAGACACGCAACGGCGATCATGAGCAGGATGCGACGGTGTGGCACTGGTGACTCCTTTCCGACGGCAGTCTGTCGGGCGACCGAGCGCCGCGGATTCCACCGACCGCTCGTCCACCTCGCCCGGAGTGGGGCAAGCATCTCTGAGGGTCCTTCGGTGTCGGTGTACTCGCAGGTCCCGAACCGGGCCGCGGTCAGGCGCGACCTGGACTGCATATGTGTGGGGATGGCTCATCATAGAGCAATATGAGAATGATTCGCAAATCGCCCGGCTGTCAGATTCTCCACCCGGGGCCGCTTGCAGGAGCGTGGAGAGAGCCGTTCGCGCGACATGGTGGAGGATGCTGGCGATCCTGCAGGGAAGGCCACGCCTCGGCGACACGCATCGCGCCGCCGTGGGAGCGCACCAGGAGTCCTTCGGCCTCGAGCTGCGTGAGATCGCGACGGATGGTCATCCGTGAGACCCCGAGTTCCGCGCTGAGACGGGCGACCTTCACGAAACGCTGGCGTGCGACGCGTGCGGCGATGAGGGCGCGTCGCTCTTCCGGGGTGAGCCGTCCGGACGGGCGGCGTTCGATCCTGTCAGGGGGAAGGCGTCGGCGTGTCGGTGCGGAGCCGGCGCCGGGTATCCGGTCCTCGCTGCGATGGCTCTGCCGGCGGACGTGATCCGGAGGAACACGTCGCCGGTTCTCCGCTTGGGATCCGCCGGCCCGACGGACAGGGGCGAGGAACACGAGGACACCGCGTATGCGACGGGCATCGGCCTGAGGTCGGAGGCCGGTGTCGCTCTCGCGGCCGTCGTCGCTCTCTGACTCCATGGTCACGCCGGGCTTGTCGAGCAGCCCAGACACCCGTACCTCCCCGGTCGTCTGTCGCGTCAGTACTCGATGCCGGGGCGTGCATCCACACCCTGGTGGTAGTAATGCTTCACCTCGCGCATCTCAGTCACGAGATCGGCACGTGCGGTGATCTCCGGCGGCGCACTGCGTCCCGTGAATACCAGTTCCACTTCGTGCGGCCTGCGGTCGAGCAGCAACAGGCAGTCGTCGATCGTCAGCAGCCCGAACGCGAGGGCGACATCGATCTCGTCGAGGATCACGATGTCGTATCGGCCGCCGGTCAACGCGTCGATGGAGCGGGCGAAACCCGCGCGTGCCCGGCGCTGATGCTCGGACGTCGGTTCTCCGAAGAGCCAGCCGTCGTGGCCGTAGCCCTCGACGCGAGCCAGGCCGAAAGCGCCGAGCGCGGCGACCTCCCCGCTCGAGCCGGTCTTCATGAACTGGCCTATGAACACCCTGCGCCTGTGGCCGAGTGCGCGAAGCGCCAGGCCCATCGCGGCGCTCGTCTTGCCCTTGCCCTCCCCGGTGTAGACGTGGACGCGACCCGGAGCGCGGCGCTCGGACGTCGAGCCGGCGTCGGTGCACCTCAGCGACGGATCGGACATCGGATGCTCCTCGACAGAGTGCGTCGTCATTCGAGCCATCGTGCCTCCTTGTTCAGTCGCCGGAGGTCCGTCGCCGGACAGCTGGGCCGGAAGGTAATGAGAATCATTCTCATAGTCGCACGGGAGACAGCCTGCGTCAAGATGTATGGCGCGCTGTGCCGCGCACGACCCGCGTGCCATAATCGGCGCCATGCCGGATATGTCGGACAACAGCCGGGACGCTCTCGTCGTCGACGCCTTCGAGCGGCTCGGCGTGCCGCTCACCAGGCAGCGACGTCGGGTGTGGGAGTACTTCTCGACGTGCGCGCGCGCCTCCACGATCGCGGAGGCCGCCGCGGCCGTCGGCTCCGACGGCGTGGGGCAGGCGACCGTGTACCGCACCGTGGCGCTGCTCAACGAGATGGGGTTGCTCGTGCGCGTGCAGACCTCCCATCCCGAGGCGTGCTACACGGCCATCGGTGTCGGCCACACCCATCCGCTCGTCTGTCACCGCTGCCGCAAGGTCGTCCAGTTCGACGGAGAGGGCGATCTGTCCGTCCTGGAGCGGCATCTCGAGGCGACCACGGGGTTCTCGGTCTACGGGCATCACCTGGAGGTCTACGGGGTGTGCCCCGCGTGCGTCGCGCAGGCGGGCACGTCCGTTGCGGGCGAGGCCGGCGAGCCCTGAGCCCGCGGGGGGTTTGATTCCACGCGCTCGCGGCTGTAGCCTTGCCCGGCATCTCCCCGCTGCTGGGAAGCCGGTGCAAGGCCGGCGCTGCCCCGCAACTGTGAGCGCGGACGACCGCCGCGACGATGCCACTGCCCTCCGGGCGGGAAGGCGCGGCCAGTAGGACGAAGCGCGAGCCAGGACACCGCGGCTGGGCGATCACTGCGACAACGCCTCGCGGGAGGTCATGCGGTGGGTACAGCTCCCGACCGGTCTGTCCGTGGCCGGCTCATCCTCGTCACCGGCGGCGCGCGCAGCGGCAAGAGCACGTACGCCGAGCGGCTCGCGGCGCGGTTCGCCGAGCCGTGCGGCGGCCGTGTGACCTACATCGCCACGTCGCAGGCCCACGACGAGGAGATGGCACAGCGCGTGAGCGTGCACGTGGCGTCGCGCCCGGCCACCTGGACGACGGTCGAGTGTCCCCTCGACGTGCCGGAGGCGGTGCGCGCCGCGGCCGCGCCCGCAGCGACGGCCGCCGGAATGTCCGGCGGCGATCCGGGCGCGCCGGTCGTCTCACCGGTGCTCCTCCTCGACTGCGTCACCCTGTGGGTGACCAATCTGCTGTTCCAGGACGGCGCCCTCGGCGGCAGCGAGCCGCCGGAGGACGGCTTCAACTACGACAAGGGCCTGCTCCCGCCGGCCGAGGAGCGCGCCGCGGCGGCGCG
>JAAYBE010000355.1 GCA_012719015.1 Actinomycetota bacterium | reverse complement strand
TCTTGGCACGACGCTAATCCCAACTGATGGAGTCGGGTATGACCGCCACGCCGCCGCTGACCCTCACGCCCAAGACGACGGTCCACACGTTGCTCAAGGAGTTCCCCTTCCTCCTCGAGTTCCTCCCCGAGTACAACCCCGAGTTCAAGAAGCTCACCAATCCGGTGCTGCGCCGCACCATGGGCCGCATGGCGACCATGGACACGGTGGCGGAGCTCGGCAACGTGCCGCTCAACCAGCTCATCGACGACATCGCCCACGAGATCGAGCGGCAGACCGGCGCCCGCCCGCCGGTCTCCGACGTCGCCGACGCCGACACCATCGACCCGGCCCGGCTGGCGGAGCTGCACGCGATCGTCAAGGACCTCCACGCCGGCAAGACCGTGGACGAGGTCAAGCCGCGCTTCGAGGAGCTGATCAAGGACATCGAGGCGACCGAGATCGCGGCTATGGAGCAGAAGCTCATCGACGGCGGCGTGCCCGACACCGAGGTCAAGCGCCTCTGCGACGTGCACGTCCAGGTGTTCGCCGACGCGCTCGAGGGGCACGCGCCCATCAGCGTCCCCGCCGGGCACCCGCTGGACACCTTCCAGCGCGAGAACCAGGCGCTGCTGCAGGTGACGGCCTCGCTGCGCAAGGTGGCCGAGGCGGTCGGCGAGCCGCCGGACGGCGCCGCCTGGGCGCGGCTCAAGGGCGCCCTCGCCGGCACCGTAGAGCGGCTCGCCGAGGTCGACAAGCACTACCTGCGCAAGGAGAACCAGCTCTTCCCCTTCCTGGAGGAGCACGGTGTCGAGGGCCCGAGCAAGGTCATGTGGGCGATCCACGACGACATCCGGGCGCTCCTGAAACAGGCACGGCAGACGATCGCCGCCGACGATGCCGCGCTCGCCGTGAGCACCTGTCTCGCGCTGGTCAAGATGGTCGACGACATGGTGACCAAGGAAGACAAGGTCCTCCACCCCATGGCCATCGACACGCTCAGCGAGGCCGAGTGGATCAAGATCCGCGCCGGTGAGGACGACATCGGCTACGCCTTCATCGAGGGCGTCCCGGACTGGCCGCCGCGGGCGGCCGCGGCGGCCGGCGGCGAGACGGCTGAAGCTCCCGTCACCGGCGCGGACGGCGACCTCCTCGCCCTGCACACCGGCGACCTGAGCCTCGAGGAGCTCAACCTCATGCTCGGCGTGCTCCCCATCGACTTCCAGTACGTCGACGAGCACGACCGCGTGCGGTTCTACAGCGAAGGCCACCGCATCTTCCCGCGCAGCCCCGGGGTGATCGGCCGCAAGGTGCAGAACTGCCACCCGCCGGCCAGCGTGCACAAGGTCCAGCAGATCGTCGACGCCTTCCGCGCCGGCGAGAAGGACACCGCCGAGTTCTGGATCGACCTGCGGGGGCGGTTCGTGCACATCCGTTACTTCGCGGTGCGCGACGCCGCCGGCGCCTACCGCGGCGTGGTCGAGACGTCGCAGGACGTCACCGACATCCGCGCCCTGGAGGGCCAGCGCCGGCTGCTCGACTGGTGAGTGCCTGCCGTCGGCGGACTCCGGGGCGGATCATCCCCGCCCCCGGGTCCGCCGACGGTCTGCTGCGTGCGATACGATGAGCGGCGGCCATATCCCACAGCGGCAGGAGGTCCCGCGGATGCTCTGGAAGCACGGCAGTCTCACGCCCGAGCTGGCGGATCTTGTGCTCACCCACCTTCCCTGCGACCTCAGCGTCGCCGACGAGGACGACGTGCTGGTCTACTGGAAGGGGCCGACCTACAAGACCTGCGACGCCCGGTTCATCGGCAGCGACGTCCGCGACTGCCATCCGGAGAGCTCGCTCGCCTGTCTCGAGGAGATCCTCCGCGCCTTCAAGGCCGGTGAGAGGGACGTGGCCGAGGGCTGGCAGGAGGAGAAGGGCAGGCTGAAGCGCTCGCGGTACTTCGCGCTGCGCGACGCGGACGGCACTTACCGGGGCATCCTCGAGGTGAACGACGACGTGACCGAGGCTCGCTCCCTGGAGGGCGAGCAGGCGCTGCCCGGCTGGTAGCTCCGGCCGGCGGAACGGGACGGGAGACGCTGTGATCACCGTCGGGGTCGCCGTGACCGGGACCGGCGCGTGGCTGCTGCTGATCGGCGCGGCCGTCGCCGGACTGGCGGTCGGCCGGCTGCTCGGAAGGCTGATCGAGAGACGACGCCGCAAGTAGCGGGAAGGCGTGAGGTGGAAGTCCCGGGTGGCCGGTGGGGCGGTCGCCCAGGCTCAGTCCACGCGCGCGAAGAAGCCGCGGCGGCCGTCGAACGAGAGCAGCGTGAGCGTGACGCCGCGCGCGCGGCCGGCGCGCACGTCGAAGACGGCGGCCGTCCCGGACACGGCCTCGCGCCACACGTCGGCGCTCCAGGGCATGTAGTGTAGCGTCTCCCCGCGGCCGAGCCGGATCGCCAGGCCGCCGCCCGGCGCCCTGCCGACCCTCACCTCGCCGTAGTAACGGTCCGCGTAGGTCCCGAGACAGGCGCCGCGGGGGCGCGGCGGAGGAGCCGCCGCGGGCGGGAGCGGCGGGAGCGTCAGCCCTCGGGATCGCTCCCCGGGCGCGGCCGCCGCCTGCTCCCGTGACACCCAGTCCTCGCGCGGGATCCCGACCACCGCGAGGTCGATGAGCGTACGGGCGAGCGCCCTGCCGAGCCACACGCCGTGCGGGGACGCGTTGGCGAGCACGATCACGGCGACGCCGTCGTCGGGCACGAGCGTCACGACGGCGCCCGTCCCGCTCTCGAGTCCGCCCTCGGCGGTCGCGATCAGCCGGTCGTCGAAGCTGGAGAGCGTCCAGCCGGGGGAGGACGCGAGGAGGGTGGGCCCGTCCGACGCGACC
>JAAYBE010000047.1 GCA_012719015.1 Actinomycetota bacterium | reverse complement strand
GTGGCGAACACGCGCTCCAGCTGCGCGTCGTCGATCACCAGCGGCGGCTGGATGCGCAACACGCTGCCGAAGTTGCCGCCCACGCCGATGAGCAGGCCGTGCTCGAGACAGTACTGGCGCACGAAGCCGGCCTGCGCGGTGCCGTAGACCTTGGTGGCCTGGTCGGTGACCAGCTCGACGCCGATCATGAGACCCTTGCCGCGCACCTCGCCGATCAGCGGCTGCGTCCGCTGCAGCTCGCGGAAGCGCGCCATGAGGGCCTCGCCCTTCCGCGCCGCCTCGTCGATCACGCCGCCGGTCAGGAACTCGATGTTGGCCAGCGCCGCGGCGCAGCTCACCGGGTTGCCGCCGAACGTGCTGAGGTGATCGCCCACCTGGAAGGCGTCGGCGATCTCCGGCCGGGCGATGAAGGCGGAGAGCGGCCAGCCGTCGGCGATGCCCTTGGCCAGGGTCATGATGTCCGGCTCGACGCCGTAGTGCTCGATCCCGAACAGCTTGCCGGTGCGGCCGAAGCCGGTCTGGACCTCGTCGCAGATGAAGAGGATGCCCATCTCGTCGAGGGTCTCCTTGACGCGCTTGAAGTAGCCCTCCGGCGGGACGATGATGCCGCCCTCTCCGAGCACGGGCTCGGCGATGAAGGCGCAGACGTCGCCGGAGAGATGCAGACGGGCGATCTCGGCCACGCGACGGGCGCAGAGCAGGTCGCACTTGTCCGGCGTCGACTCGGCGAAGCAGCGATAACAGTACGGCGTGGGCACGTAGGCGACGCCCGGCATGTACGGGCCGCCACCCTTCTTGCGGCCCGAGTTGCCGGTCACCGAGAGGGTGGCGAAGCTGCGCCCGTGGAAGCTCGACTCGATGGCGAGGAACTCGCGCCTCCCGCTGTACCGCTTGGCGAGGCGGAAGGCGCCCTCGATCGCCTCAGCCCCGCCGTTGCCGAAGAACGTCTTCTGCAGGCCGCCGGGGGTGACCTCGGCGAGCTTCTCGGCGAGCGCCCCCACGGTGGGCACGTGGTAGACGTAGGAGCAGGCGTGGACCAGCTTCTCGGCCTGCGCCAGCGCCGCGCCGAGGACCTTCTCGTTGTGGTGGCCGGCGTTGGTGACGCTGATGCCGGCGAAGCAGTCGATGTACTCGGTGCCGTCGGCGTCGTAGAGGAAGGCCCCGTCGCCGCGCTCGGCGACCACCGGCTCGACGCGCTTCACGAACCCGGTCATGACGTAGTCGCGATACTGCTCTTTCACTCCCATGGTATCGACTCCCCTTCGACGTGCGCGTGGTTAATCACTTGATTGACATCAGCCTACAGCTTATCAGACGGACGGCCCGCGCACGTCGCGCCGGCCCTGCGCGCACGCGCGCATCCGGTGGAAACCTCCGCTTGTGCACAGCTATACTTGATGCACCCAAGTGGGCCGTTGAGTCTGTGGTCACCCCACTCGTTCTGGGACCGCCGCGCAATCGCAAAAGGAGTGCGTATGTCGGGTTCACCACCCAAGTCCACCGGTGCTGCGCTGGTCGTGGGAGGCGGCGTCGCGGGTATCCAATGCTCGCTCGATCTCGCCGAAGGGGGGTACAAGGTCTACCTCGTCGAGAGGGCGCCGGCCCTGGGTGGCCATATGGCCCAGCTCGACAAGACCTTCCCCACCAACGACTGCTCGATGTGCACGCTGGCGCCCAAGCTGGTCGAGGCCGGCAGACATCTCAACATCGAGATGATCACCACCTCGGAGCTGATCGGCCTCGAGGGCGAGCCGGGCGACTTCAGCGCCAGGATCTATCGTCACGCGCGTTTCGTGGACCCCGACAAGTGCACGAGCTGCGGCGAGTGCTCGCCCGTCTGCCCCGTCACCGTGACCAATGACTACGACGAGGGCCTCAGCGAGCGCAAGGCGATCGACAAGCTCTACGCGCAGGCGATCCCCAGCACCTACTTCGTGACCAAGAAGGGGCACAGCCCCTGCAAGCGGGCCTGCGCGGTGCACACCAGCGCGCAGGGATACCTGGCCCTCATCGCCGACGGCCGCTACGCCGAGGCCTACACCGTCGCCAGCGAGCCGAACCCCTTCCCGGCCGTCTGCGGCCGCGTCTGCACGCACCTCTGCGAGACCGACTGCACCCGTGGCGACGTCGACGAGCCGCTGGCCATCGCCGGCCTCAAGCGCTTCGTCACCGACTACGCCAACGAGCACGTGCCGCTGCCGGAGAAGGCCGAGGTGACCTTCGCGGAGAAGGTCGCCGTCGTCGGAGCGGGCCCCAGCGGCCTCACCGCGGCGCGCGACCTCGCCCTCCTCGGCTACGCAGTCACCGTGTTCGAGAGCAAGCCCGAGCCGGGCGGCATGCTCCGCTTCGGCATCCCCGAGTACCGCCTGCCGAAGGCCGCCCTGCAGCAGGACATCGACCGCATCCTCGCGCTCGGCGTCGACCTTCAGTGCGGCAAGACCGCCGGCGTGGACTTCACCGTCGACGGGCTCATGACCGCGGACGGCGGCGGATACGACGCCGTCTACCTCGCCGTCGGCCTCCAGGGCGGACGCACCCTGCCGGTCCCCGGCGCTGACGCCAAGGGCGTGCTCGACGCGGTCGGCGTGCTCAAGGCGGCCACGCTGGGCGAGCCGGTCGACATCGGCAAGAACGTGGTCGTGATCGGCGGCGGCGACGTGGCGTTCGACGCCGGGCGCACCGCGCTGCGGCTCGGCGCCGAGAAGGTCACCATCAACTGCATCGAGGACGACGCGAGCGTGCCGGCCTCGGACGACGAGCTCACCGAGGGCCTGGACGAGGGCATCGCCTTCAACTGCTCCTGCATGCCCTCGCGCATCCTGACCGACGAGAACGGCCGCGCCACCAAGGTCGAGTTCCTCGCCTGCTCGCTCGGCGAGCCCGACGAGCGCGGCTGGCGCCCGCCGGTCGCCATCAGCGGCTCGGAGCACGAGCTCGACTGCGACACGGTCATCTTCGCCATCGGCCAGAGCATGGTCGAGGACTTCCTCGAGGGCGCGGAGGGCATCCGGGTCGAGAAGGGCCAGATCCTCACCGACAAGGCCACGCTCGGCACCGGCAAGAAGGGCGTGTTCGCCGGCGGCGACGCCGCCGCCAGCGGGCCGTGGACGGCCATCGAGGCGGTCGCCGCCGGTCGTCGCGCGGCGCGCGCCATCCACAACCACCTCCGCGGCGAGGACCTCCTCCCCATCGAGGACGACGTGATGGACGAGGCCAAGCCGGAGGACGCCGTCCTCGCGCAGACCGCGGTCATGGCGCGCATCCCCATGCCGCATCTGCCGGGCGCGGCACGCAAGGTCGTCTGGGACGAGGTCAACACGGGCTTCTCCGAGGAACAGGCGGTGGCCGAGGCCAAGCGCTGCCTCAACTGCGCCGTCTGCTCCGAGTGCATGGAGTGCGTGCGCGCCTGCGGCCCGGGCGCGCTGCTTCACGGAGAACGCGACCGTGAGCTCGAGGTGCAGGTCGGCGCCGTCGTCATGGCGACGGGCTTCGACCTCTACGACCCGGGCGACAAGAGCGAGTACGGGTACGAGCGCTACCCGAACGTCCTCTCGGCGCTCGAGTACGAGCGCATGCTGAGCGCCTCGGGACCCACCGTCGGCTCGGTCAAGCGCCGCAGCGACGGCAGGCACCCCAAGAAGATCGCCTTCATCCAGTGCGTCGGCTCGCGCGACCAGGAGCACGAGTACTGCTCCAGCGTCTGCTGCATGTTCGCCAACAAGCAGGCCATGCTGACCATCGACCACGAGCCCGACTGCCGGCCCACCGTCTTCCTGATGGACATGCGCGCCCAGGGCAAGGGCTTCGACGACTTCTACCGGCGCGCGCTCGGCATGGGAGTGGAGTTCATCCGCTCGCGGCCGTCGTACATCAAGGAGGACCCCCTCACCAGGGACCTGCTCATCAGCTGGGAGGACGAGAGCGGCCGGCTGCACGAGACCCGCTACGACATGGTGGTGCTCTCCGCCGGCCTGGAGCCTGCGCGGAAGGCGCAGGAGGCGGCCGGCCACATCGGCGTCGCCCTCAACCGTCACGGCTTCTGCGAGCTGCACGAGTTCAACCCGCTCGAGACCAGTCGCAAGGGCGTGTTCGTCGTGGGTCCGTTCGGCGAGCCCAAGGACATCCCCGACAGCGTCGCCCAGGCCTCGGCCGCGGCGGCGCAGGTGATGACCGGCCTCGCCGACTCGCGCGGCACGCTCACCGTGGACAAGGAGTACCCCACGGAGAAGGACGTGGTGGGCGAGGAGCCGCGCGTCGGCGTCTTCGTCTGCCACTGCGGCAACAACATCGCCGGGGTGATCGGCGTCGAGAGCGTCGCCGAGTACGCCAGCCAGCTGCCCGGCGTGGTCTTCTCGACCGACACGATGTACACGTGCTCCTCCGACAGCCTCACGCTGATCCGCGAGAAGATCGAGGAGCACAACCTCAACCGCGTCGTGGTCGCGAGTTGCACGCCGCGCACGCACGAGCCCATCTTCCAGGACACCCTGCGCGAGGCGGGCCTCAACCCCTTCCTCTTCGAGATGGCCAACATCCGCGACCAGGCGAGCTGGGTGCACGCCGACGAGCCGGACAAGGCCACGCAGAAGGCCAAGGAGCTCGTCCAGATGAGCGTGGCCAGGGCCCGGCTCCTCGAGCCGCTCTACAAGGTCGACGTGCCTCTCACCCACGCCGCCCTGGTGGTCGGTGGCGGCGTCGCAGGGATGACCTGCGCCCTCGCCCTCGGCGAGATGGGCCACGAGGTGCACCTCGTCGAGCGCAGCGAGAGGCTCGGCGGTCACGTGCTCGACCTCGGCGACACGATCAAGGGCAACGACCCGACGGCGTTCGTGCAGCAGCTCGAGCAACGCCTGGTCGACAACCCCAACGTCAGGATCCACCTGGAGTCCGAGCTGGTCGACTTCCACGGCTTCATCGGCAACTTCTCGGGCGTGGTCCGCGACCGCGACGGCAAGCGCACGCCGATCGACCACGGCGTCGTCGTGGTCGCCACCGGCGGCGTGGAGCAGCGGCCTGAGCTCTACGGGCTCGGCTCCAGCCAGAAGATCGTGACCGGCATGGACCTCGAGCGCATGCTCAAGGAGGACGACCCGGCGCTCGCCGACGTCAAGAGCGTCGGCTTCATCCTCTGCGCAGGGTCGCTCGACGAGAACAAGCCGTACTGCTCGCGCACCTGCTGCGCGCAGAGCATCAAGAACGCCATCCGGCTCAAGGAGCAGGACCCGGACCGCCCCGTGTACGTGTGGTTCAAGGAGGTCCGCACCTTCGGCCTCCTCGAGGAGTACTACACGCGGGCGCGCGAGCTGGGCGTCATCTTCACGCGCTACGACGACGACTCCAGGCCCGAGGTCGGCGGCAACGGCGGGGTCAGCGTCAAGGCGCGCGACCCGTACCTGCACCGCGACGTGGACCTGCCGCTCGACCTCCTCGTGCTCGCCACGCCGACGGTGCCGTCGAGCGGCGGCGAGGAGCTGAGCAAGCTGCTCAAGGTCCCGCTCACCGCCGACGGCTTCTACCTCGAGGCGCACGTCAAGCTGCGCCCGGTGGACTTCGCCTCCGAGGGCATCTTCCTCTGCGGCGCCGCCCACTACCCCAAGGGCATCGAGGAGGCGGTCTCCCAGGCCTACGCCGCCGCGGGCCGCGCCGCGGCCATCCTGGCCAGGCCGGCGCTCAAGGCCGGCGGCGTGGTGGCGGAGGTCGACCAGGACAAGTGCGCCGCCTGTCTCACGTGCGTGCGCGTGTGTCCCTACGAGGTGCCGATCATCGAGGCCGACACCAAGAAGGCCAAGATCGAGGCGGCCGCGTGCCAGGGCTGCGGCGTCTGCGTGAGCGAGTGCCCGGTCAAGGCGATCAAGCTCTACCACTACACCGACGCGCAGATGTTCGCCAAGGAAGAGGCGCTCTTCATGGAGGTGAGCTGACATGGCCGACGCCGACGTGAAGGCCCCGGCGGCCGAGGCTGCGGCCGAGGGCGGCGCAGCCGCCCCCGAGGCCGCCGACGAGGCGCCGAAGAGGGTGGTCGACCCCGACTTCGAGCCCGAGATCATCGTCTTCGCGTGCCACTACTGCGCGTACGCCGCCGCCGACCTGGCGGGCAGCATGCGCCTGCAGTACCCCACCAACATCCGCATGATCAAGCTGCCCTGCACGGGCAAGCTCGAGGTGATCCATCTGCTCAAGGCGATCGAGGCCGGCGCGGACGGCGTGTACGCCGCCGGCTGCCTCGAGGGCGAATGCCACTACCTCAAGGGCAACCTGTGGGCGCGCAAGCGCGTGGAGCACGTCAAGAGACTGCTCGAGGAGGTGGGCATCGAGCCCGAGCGGGTGGAGATGTACAACATGTCGTCGGCCATGGGCGCCAGGTTCGCCGAGGTCGCGACCGAGTTCACGGAGCGCATCAAGGCGCTCGGCCCGAACCCCGTGAGACGTGAGGGCGTCGACGCGCACGCCGCCGCGCGCGAAGCGCTCGGCGGCGTGGCCATGCCCGACGACCCCGTCCCGTCCGCCGCCACCAGTGAGGAAGGACACGCAGAATGATCACCGCCGAACGCAAACCCTTCGACGAGATCCTCGCGCTCGTCGGCGACAAGAAGAAGATCCTCGTGGCCGGGTGCGACACCTGCGTCGCCATCTGTCTCACGGGCGGCGAGAAGGAGGCCGAGGTCCTCGCCAGCGAGCTGCGCATCAAGGCCGAGCAGGACGGCACGGGCGCCGAGGTCGAGCACACGGCGGCCATCCGCCAGTGCGAGTGGGAGTACCTCGACATGATCGCCGACAAGGTGGAGGCCGCCGACATCGTGGTCAGCATGGCCTGCGGCATCGGCATCCAGAGCATGGCCGAGAAGTTCGAGCCCAAGCTCGTCGTGCCGGCCGTGGACACCAACATGCTGGGCATGCCGCAGGAGCACGCCCTCTGGCTCGAGCGCTGCGGCGCCTGCGGCGACTGCGTCATCGGTGAGACGGCCGGCATCTGCCCGGTGGTGCGCTGCAGCAAGAGCCTCATGAACGGCCCCTGCGGCGGCAGCCACGACGGCAAGTGCGAGGTCACGACGCCGGAGAAGGAAGATATCGAGTGCGCGTGGCACCTCATCTGGGAGCGCCTCAAGGCCCAGGGTCGCGAAGAGCTCATGATCAAGAACCGTCCGCCGAAGAAGTGGAACCTCAGCAGCTCCGGCGGCCCCCGCAAGATGGTGCGTGAGGAGGCGAAGCTGGTATGACCGCCACCGAGTACAAGGCTGGCACGAACCTCGAGAAGATCCTCAGCGAGGGCAAGTTCGCGGTGACCGGCGAGTGCGGCCCGCCCAAGAGCGCCGACGGCAGCGTGATCGAGAACAAGGCCAAGATGCTGGCCGGCTACGTCGACGCCGTCAACATCACCGACAACCAGACGGCCGTGGTCCGCATCAGCTCCATCGCCTCCGGCTACACGGCCATGCAGAACGGCGTGGAGCCGATCGTCCAGATGACCTGCCGCGACCGCAACCGTCTGGCCATGCAGGCCGACCTGCTCGGCGCCCACACCCTCGGCATCCACAACTGTCTCTGCCTCACCGGCGACCACCTGAGCTTCGGCAACCACCCCGAGGCCAGGGGCGTGCACGACCTCGACGCCATCAACCTCATCGAGATGCTCAGGAGGATGCGCGACGAGAAGAAGTTCGACTGCGGCGAGGAGATGGACGTCGCGCCGAAGTTCTACATCGGCTGCGCCGAGAACCCCTTCGGCGATCCGTTCGAGTTCCGTGCCATCCGGCTCAAGAAGAAGATCCTCGCCGGCGCCGACTTCATGCAGACGCAGTGCATCTTCAACATCCCCAAGTTCAAGACCTGGATGGAGGAGGTCCGCGCCGAGGGCCTGCACCAGGAGATCAAGATCCTGGCCGGTATCACCCCGCTCAAGGGGGTCGGCGGCGCGCGCTACATGAAGAACTTCGTGCCCGGCATGGACGTGCCCGACGAGATCGTCGACCGCATGGCCGGCGTCGAGAAGGGCCCGGCCTCGCATGCGGAGGGCAAGAAGCTCGCCGTCGAGATGATCAAGGAGCTGGCCGAGATCGAGGGCGTCGCCGGCGTGCACATCATGGCGGTCGAGTGGGAAGAGGCGGTGCCGGACATCGTCGAGGCGGCCGGACTGCTTCCTCGACCCACGGTGGCGTAGGAGGCACGGATGACCACCTGCACACCCACCCCCTCGCTCAGCCGACAGGTCACGGCCGGCTGCGACGAGAACGCCTATCTCTGCTACCAGTGCAAGAAGTGCACCTCCGGGTGCCCGGTGGCCGGTTACGCCGACATGCACCCGGCGATGATCATGCGCGCCGTCCAGCTGGGACAGTACGACATGATCTTCGACGACCGGTTCATCTGGCTGTGCACCGGCTGCGAGACCTGCACCACCCGGTGTCCCCAGGGCATCGACATCGCCACGATCATGGATGAGCTCAAGATCATGGCGCGCGAACAGGGCCGCATCCCGCCGGGCACGCCGTCGGCCGCCATGCTCAAGCTCAACTACGACTCCTTCGTCCGGTGGGGCCGCATGTGGGAGGTCGAGCTGATCGCGCTCGACGTCCTCAAGCGGCCGACCAGCGCCAAGAACTGGTTCACGCTCGGCCCCAAGATGCTGCTCAAGGGCAAGGTCAACCCGACGCTCAAGCGCGGCGACACCATGGCCATGAAGCGCATGGTCCGGACGTCCGAGAGCATCACCCGGGCACGCGCCGCGCGCGCGGCCGCAGAGACGTCCGGCGGCGGCGCGGGAGGAGCATCATGACCAAGACCATCGCCTACTACCCCGGCTGCTCGCTGCACGGCACCTCGGGCGAGTTCGACGCCAGCTTCAGGGCGTCCGCCCGGGCCCTGGACCTCGTCCTCGAGGAGATCCCGGGCTGGGAGTGCTGCGGCAACACCGCGGCGCACTCCATCAACCGCCTGCTGAGCGTGGCGCTCCCCGTGAACGACCTCGCCAAGGTCGAGCAGGACATGCGGCTCGACGCCGTGGCCGTCCCCTGCGCGGCGTGCTTCAGCCGCTTCAAGGCCGGCGCCCACGAGGTCGCCGAGAACCCGGCGACGGCGGAGGATGTGCGCGCCGTGGTCGGCCGTCGCTACGGCGGCGGGGTCGAGGTCCAGAACCTCATCGACGTCTATCACGACACCGTCGGGCTCGACGAGCTCAGATCGAAGGTCACTCGGCCGTTCGCCGGCTTGAAGGTCGCGAGCTACTACGGCTGCCTGCTCACCCGGCCGCCCAAAGTGACGCTGGCCGACGACCCCGAGTACCCCACGCACATGGACGAGGTCGTGGAGGCGCTCGGCTGTGAGCGCGTCGAGTGGAACTACAAGACCGACTGCTGCGGCGCCTCGCTGGCGCTCACCGAGCAGGGTATCGTCGACGACCTCGTCAAGCAGATCGTGGCCGACGCCCGCATCTGCGGCGCCGAGGCGATCGCCGTCGCCTGCCCGCTCTGCCAGGTCAACCTCGACGGTCGCCAGGTGGAGATCGCGCGCAAGGACCCGAGCTGGCGCGGCGTCCCGGTGATCTTCCTCAGCCAGCTCGTCGGCCGCGC
>JAAYBE010000354.1 GCA_012719015.1 Actinomycetota bacterium | reverse complement strand
TAGCGCGGACGCGGCGGGGCGCCGGTCAGACGGGCTGTGTCCCGGCGGGGGCCGTCACGCGCCGCCAGGCCACACTGCGCCGCGGCGCTTCGACGAGCGCCGCCAGGTCGATCCGCAACCTCGCCACGTCGCCTTTGCACTGCACGCGCTGGAAACCGTCGCCTTCGAGCACGTCGGCGTTGAACAGATTGAGCGCACGGAGGTAGCCGCGGAAGGCGTCACCCTCCGGCGTCCGGCTGAGCGCGAAAGCCTCGAGAGCCGGCACCTGACGCTGCTTGAGGGCCGCCTCGACCTCGTGCAGGAGGAGACGGAAGCCGTGGAGGTACTCCTCGTCGTAGAAGTAGGCGCAGGTCAGAAGGTGGGCGTCGGGGGAGGGCGGACCGGCCGGCAGGCAGCGCGCCCGCGGCACGAGGCGCGCAGCTGCCACGTGCATCCAGCCGATCACGGCGTCACCGTCCACCAGGGCGCGGCCGAAGAACCCGGTCTCGGCCTCCGCCTCACGCTCCCACGCACGGCGCAGGCCGGCATCGCGGGTGTCGTCGCGGCGGGTCAGCCACCACGCACACCCGGCGCAGCAGGGGGCCAGCAGGTCGCGGCTGGCCGCCGTCAGGTCGACCGTCCTCACGTGGCCGGGTCGGCGATGTCGTCGATGTACACCTCGACGCGGGTGATCCGGGCGCCGGTGGTGCGCGCGAGGTACGTGGCCCCGGCGTCGGCCGCCGCCTCGCCGACGGCGACGAGGTCCTTGCCTGCCTCGGCGACGAGGTGGATCTCCAGCAGCGGGCCGTCCTCGTCATCGTCGAGACGGACGGGTCCGTGGCGCTCCAGGCGGACCTTCTCCCCGAGGCTCTGCAGCGGCGTCCGGTAGAAGTCGAGGACGCCGGGGACTTCCTTCACTCCGTCCCAGACCGCGCTGGTCACGACGTCCGGTGAGATGCTCGGTCCCTCTCCCTGCTCCACGTTGCGGACCTCCCTTCGCTCGTACCCGGAGTATACCGCCGTGTGGTCACGCTGTTTGCCACTGCGCGCGAGGCTCCCCTATACTGCCGTCTCGTGGGGGCCGGCCGCGCCTCCGTCCTTCCGCAGACGGTCTGATGACGATCACCTCCGACATCACGGTCTACCGCGCCGACTGGGTCCTTCCGGTCGCGGCGCCGGTGTGGCTCGACGGCGGCGTCGCCGTGGGGCCTGACGGCCGCATCCTCGCCGTCGGGCCGGCGCCCCGCCTCGTCGCCGATCACCCCGGGGCCGCGCTCGTCGACTGCGGCCGCTCCATCCTCATGCCGGGCTTCGTCAACTGCCACAGCCACCTCGAGTACACCACCTTCCGCGGCATCCTCGACGACGCCGAGTTCGGCGACTGGATCATCAACCTGGTCGACGTGAAGGCCTCCCTCACCCCGGAGGAGTACCTCGTCAGCGCCAGGCTCGGGGCGATCGAGGCGGCGTCGTCCGGCGTCACCACGATCGCCGATACCAGCTACGGAGGGGCGGCGCTCGAGGCCGCCGGTTCCACGGGGCTGCGGGGCCGGGTCTACCTCGAGGTCTTCGGCGTCGACGACACGCGTTTCGACGACACCATGGCCGATGTGCTGCGGCGGCTCGAGGAGGCCCAGGCGGCGGCGCCCGCCACCTTCGACATCGGCCTCGCGCCGCACGCGCCGTACACGGTCTCCAGTCGGCTCTACCAGGCTGTGAGCACGCTCGCCAGAGAGCGCGGCCTGAAGGTCATGAGCCACGTGGCGGAGAGCGAGCACGAGCTCACCTACATCCGCTCCGGCTCGGGCAAGTTCGCCCACGATTACCGCGAGAAGATGGGCTGGGAGCGCATGCTGGTCCAGCCCTACGGCGTCACGCCGATCAAGTACCTCCAGCAGTGGGGCGTATTGCACCCCGACTTCGTGGCGGTGCACTGCGTCAACGTGACCCGCGACGACATCCACACGCTGCGCGCCAAGGACGTCGCCGTGGCGCACTGCCCCAAGAGCAACGCCAAGCTCGGCTGCGGCATCGCGCCGCTCAGCGGTCTGTTGCACGAAGGCGTCCGGGTCGGCATCGGTACCGACAGCCCGGCGTCGAGCAACATCATGGACATGTTCGACGAGATGCGCGCCATGCTGCTCCTGCACCGTGCGGCCGAGCGCGACGTGACCGTGCTCGACGCGCAGGCGTGCGTCCGTCTCGCCACGCTGGGCGGGGCCGAGGCGCTCGGCATGGAGGCCGAGGTCGGCAGCCTCGAGCCGGGCAAATGGGCCGACCTGATCGCGGTGGACGTCTCGCGGCCGCAGTTCGCTCCGGTCGACGACCCGTACTCGGCGCTCGTCTACGGCGCCAACCAGAACGACGTCCGGCTCACGGTCGTGGGCGGCCGCGAGCTGTTCCGCGACGGCGTCCACGTCGGCGTGGACGCCGATGCCGTGCGCGCCCGCGCCGTGGGCGTCCGCGAGAAGCTGCACGACCGCGTGCGCCTCGGCGTCGTCGAGGTCGGCGCCGCCGAGTCAGGCTGGTGGCACGCATCTCCCCCCATCCCCCGACGATAGGAGCCCGTCCAGGTGCTGCTCGATCGCCGAAAAGTCAAGTTGTGGCAGAAGATCGTCTTCGGTTTCATGGCCTTCCTGATGGCGGCCTTCCTCGTGGTGGGGTACTCCGGCGTCATCCGGGGGTGCGACTTCGGAGGAGCGGGCGCGTCCGCCACGCAGGAGGTCGACGCCGACGTCAAGGCGCAGGAGGCGGCGGTGGCCGCGACGCCCGACGACGCCGCTGCGTGGGCCAAACTGGGCGAGCTCTACACCGAGCGCGGCAACATGCGGGAGCAGGGCTCGGAGGCGCAGGTCTCGGACTGGGACGAGGCGGTCGCGGCGTACCGGCGCGCCGACAGGATCCTGGCGAAGGAGAAGGGCAAGGAGGCGCGGCGCACGCGGCTGGAGGTGCTCAAGAGCCTCGTCGACGTGCAGCTCTTCCTCCAGGACTACCAGGGCGCCACCGAGACCTACGGCGTCATCACGGAGCTCAGGCCGAAGGACGCGCAGGCCTATTTCGAGATGGCGAGCGTCGCGATCAGCGCCGGCGACAGCAACACGGCGCTCCTCGCGTTCTCCCGTTTCCTCGAGCTCGACCCCGAGTCCCCGGACGCCCCGGCCGTCAGGGAGTGGATCGAGCAGAACACCCCGGGCTCCACGCCGAAGCCCTCGGGATCCCCCGCGGAATGAGAGGTCGGGGTCGTGAGCGACATGTTCAGCGTCTCAAGTGAGCGTCTCGACGGCGGCCTCGGTGTGGTCGCCGTCGGTGGCGAGGTCGACATCTACACCGCGCCGCGCTTCAAGGGGGCCCTGCTGGATCTGCTCGACTCCGGCGTGAGGCGCCTGGTGGTCGATCTCAGCGACGTCACCTTCATCGACTCGACGGCGCTCGGCGTCCTCATCGGCGGGGTGCGCCGGGCCAACGCCGCCGGCGGGGCGATGACGATCGTGGTCACGAGCCGGCCCGTCAAACGTGCGCTCGGCATCACCGGCCTGGACCGCGTGTTCTCCCTGCACGCGACGCGCGACGACGCGATCGCGGCGCTGGCCTGACCGCCGTGGCTGCCGGCCGCCGCGTCCGCGGCGTACCGGGTCCGGCGGGGCGGCCTGGTCCGATCGAGACCCCCATGAGGTGGGAATGAAGCTCATCGTCACAGAGAAGGACTCCGCGGCGCGCAAGATCGCGGAGATCCTCGGCGGCCATGTGACCGTCAAGGAGCACGGTCGGGGACGCCAGAAGGTCAAGTCCTACCATTTCGACCACGACGGCCACGACGCCGCCGCCATCGGTCTGCGCGGTCACGTCATGGAGACCGTGTTCCCCAACACGTACAAGCGCTGGAGCCTGAAGTACCTCCACGACATGATCGAGGAGCCCGGTCTCGCCTGGGTGGTGGACGGCGCCGCCGCCGGCACCCTGGCGGCGCTGCGCTCCGCCGCCAAGGGGGCCACCGAGCTCGTCATCGCCACCGACTACGACCGCGAGGGCGAGCTCATCGGTCACGAGGCGCTCGAGATCCTGCGCGGCGACGCGCTCAAGCGCAATCCCGGCGACAGACCCGAGAAGAAGAAGCGCGCCGCCGGCGCCGTGACACGCGGCAAGGCGCAGGTCCCCGACCCGGGGGACGGCGAGGCGCGGGTCAAGGCGATGCTGCCGGCGGCCGTGGTGGACCGGCACGTCCGGGTCCGCTACTCCGCCCTGACGGCGGAGGAGGTCAAGGCGGCCTTCGCCAAGTCCTCGACGGTCGACTTCAACCTCGCGGAGGCGGCGCACTCGCGGCAGGACATCGACCTCATCTGGGGCGCCGTGCTCACCCGGTTCATGTCGTTGGCCTCGTACCGCTACGGCTCCGAGTATCTCTCTGTGGGCCGCGTGCAATCACCCACGCTGCGCCTGGTGGTGGACCGCGAGCGCGAGCGGCGTGCCTTCGTGCCGGTGCCCTACTGGGAGATCAAGGCGACGCTGGAGCACGACGGCGAGCCGTTCGAGGTGGCGCACGCCAAGGGCCGGTTCGACACGCTCGAGGCGATGGAGGAGGCCTACGGACGCGCCCGGGTGGAGAGCGCGGAGGTCACGGCGTACAAGGCGGAGCCGCGCAAGGAGAACCCGCCGGCGCCCTTCAACACCACCGCGCTCATGAGCGCGGCGTCGGGCGCCGGCCTGACGCCGGCGCGGGCCATGCGCGCCGCCGAATCGCTCTACCTCGACGGGCTGATCAGCTACCCACGCACCGACAACACCGTGTACCCGCCGTCGCTCGACCTGCGTGGCAGCCTGCACGAGCTGGCCGGCTGGCGACCAGTCGCCGCCGTCGCGACGCGGCTCGCCGGCCAGGACAAGCTCACGCCGACGCGGGGCCGCAAACGTACCACCGACCACCCGCCGATCTATCCGGTCGGCGTGCCGCGACGGGAGCTCAGCGGCGACCAGGCCAAGGTCTACGAGCTGGTCGCCCGCCGCTTCCTCGCCACGCTGCTGCCGCCGGCGGTGATCGAGCGTCAGCGCGTGGACATCAACCTCGGTCCGGAGCCCTTCCTCGCCTACGGGGCGCGCATCGCCAGTCTCGGCTACCTCGAGGTCTACGAGCAGTACGCCGCCAGGCGCGACCGGCCCCTGCCGGCGCTGCAGCCGGGCGACGTCCTGAAGGTGCTCGACCTGCGCTCCGAGGCCAAGGAGACCCAGCCGCCCGGCCGCTACGGGCAGGGCAAGCTGCTCGAGAAGATGGAGGAGCTCGGTCTCGGCACCAAGGCGACGCGCGCCGACATCATCCAGCACCTCTACGACCGCAACTACGTGCGCGACAACCCGGTGGAGCCCACCGAGCTCGGGATGGCGCTGATCGCCGCCTTCGACGCCGCCATGGCGGAGGCCCCCGTGGACATCTCCTCGAGCGCGATGACGGCCCGGCTCGAGGAGGAGATGGACCGCATCAGCGAGGGCGAGCTGCGCCGTGACGAGGTGGTCAGGGACAGCCAGAAGATGCTGGAGCAGGCCTGGAGGCTGCTGGACGCGCATGTGGGGGACATCCGCGACCGCATCAAGAGCGGCGTGCGCGAGGACCTCACTCTCGGCGTCTGCAAGAACTGCGGCGGGCAGATGCGCGTCCTGCGCGGCAAGACCGGCAAACGCTTCGCTGCCTGCGTGGGCAAGGAGGGCGAGGAGCCGCGGCCGGCCGCCGAGGGCGAACGTCCCCGGCGCGGCTGCGGACAGACCTTCCCGCTGCCGCAGCGCGGCACCATCGTGCCCACCGGCAAGGTGTGCGCCGAGTGCGGCTGGCCCGAGATCAAGGTGGTCGGCGGCGGTGGCCGCGGCCGGCCGTGGGTGCTCTGCATCGACATCGATTGCCCGAGCAAGGAGAAGTACCGCTCGCGCAAGAAGGGGGAGTGATCCGCGCGGAGGCGACGATCCTTGTGCCTGAGCCGTACGCAGCCGGCGGACGGTCCGGAGTCCTCATCACTCTCGAGGGCGTCGACGGCTGCGGCAAGAGCACGCAGGCGGCCCTGCTCTGCGCGCGTCTGGCTGCGCAGGGCCTGCCGGTGGGGCCGGCGTCCGCGCCGGGCGCGGCGATCCGCGAGCCCGGGGACACGCCGGCCGGCGAGGCGATCCGCGCGCTGCTGCTGCACGGCCCGGCCGGCATGGCTCCGTGGACCGAGGCGCTCCTCTACGCAGCGGCCCGCGCCGAGCTGGTCGAGACGGTGCTGGCCCCCGCGGTCGCCGCGGGCCGCGTTCTCGTGCTGGACCGCTACATCGACTCGTCACTCGCCTACCAGGGGTTCGCGCGGGGGCTCGGGGTGGACGAGGTCCTGGCCGTCAATCAGCCTGGCCTGCGTGGGCTGCTGCCGCGCCTCACCCTGGTCCTCGACGTGGATCCGGCCGTCGGTCTCGCCCGCGCGGGAGGGTCGGGCGACCGGATCGAGGCCGAGGGCCTCGAGTTCCAGCGCCGGGTGGCGGCCGGCTTCGCCGCCCTCGCCCGGCGCTGGCCGGAGCGGGTGCGCCTCATCGACGGCTCACGCACGGTGGAGGCGGTCGCCGCCGACGTCGAGGCGGCCGCGCTCGAGGCCGTCGCCATCGACCCGCGGCCCGGCGGCTGAGGCGGCGCCGTGTTCGAGGGCATCCCCGGTCAGGCGCGGGCCAAGGCGTTCTTCGAGCGCGTCGTCGCCGAGGGCACGCTCAGCCACGCCTACCTGCTGGCCGGCCCCGAAGGCCTGGCCAAGACGGAGTTCGGCCGCGACCTCGGCGTCGCCCTCGTCGCCCCCTGCGGCGACTGCGGCGCCTGCCCGCAGTGCGCCCGGGCGCGCGCCGGACTGCACCCCGACCTGCATCTTCTGGAGAGGGAGGGCGACGTCTACCGCGTCGAGCAGATCGAGGCCGTGCGCAGCGAGCTCAGCCTCAGGCCGTTCCTGGCCGCGCGGCGCGTGTGGGTCATCCCGGAGGTCGAGCACCTCG
>JAAYBE010000353.1 GCA_012719015.1 Actinomycetota bacterium | reverse complement strand
GGACGACGGCAAGGTGTGGACGTTCACCATCACTGACCAGAGCAGGTGGCAGGACGGCGAGCCGCTCACCGCGCGCGACGTCGCCTTCACCTTCAACTACATCATCGACAACGAACTCGGGATGTTCATCGACTACGTCAAGTTCATCGACAAGGTCGAGGCGCCGGACGACACCACGGTCGTGTTCACCTGCTCGAAGCCGAAGGCGAACATGCTCGCCCTGTGGGTCCCCATCCTCCCCGAGCACATCTGGAGCAAGGTCGACCCCTCCGAGGTCGAGAACAAGTTCAAGAACGAGCCGCCGATCATCGGCTCAGGGCCCTTCCAGACGGTGGAGTGGAAGAAGAGCGAGTTCGTCCGCATGGTCGCCAACAAGGACTACTGGCGCGGCGCCCCCGCGGTCGACGAGATCATCTTCCTGACCTATCAGAACCAGGACACCATGGCGCAGGACCTCAAGGCCGGCCACGTGCAGAGCGCCTGGAACATCCCGGCGGCGCAGTTCAAGCCCCTGAACAACGAGCCCGATCTCGAGTCCATCCGTGGTGTGGTGATCGGGCTCGACGAGCTCGGCTTCAACTGCGCCGACAAGAAGAAGTACCCCAAGTCGACGGGTCACCCGGTCCTGCAGGACCCGGCCTTTCGCAGCGCCCTGCAGTATGCGGTCGACAAGGAGAAGATCGTCTCGATCGGCTACAACGACAACGCCAACCCGGGCGACTCCCTCCTGACGCGTGGTTTCTATGATCCCGACACCGACTTCTACTGGGAGCCGCCGGCCGACAGCGCCTACACGTTCGACCTCGACAAGGCGCGCCAGGCTCTGGACGACGCCGGCTACACCGACGGCGACGGGAACGGCATCCGCGAGTACAAGGGCAAGGACATCCGGCTGCGCCTCTACGCCCGCTCCGAATCACCGGAGAGCCAGAAGTGCGGCAAGCTGATCACCGGCTGGTTCAAAGAGGTCGGGCTCGACATCGACTTCCAGGTCATCGACGACAGTGCCCTCGGCGACAAGCAGTACAACTACGAGCACGGGGAGTTCGCCCCCGACTTCGACATGTTCATCTGGGGCTGGGGCGGCGACGTGGACCCGAACTTCATCCTCTCGGTGCTCACCACCGGTTCCATCGAGAGCTGGAGCGACTGCAACTGGTCCAACGCCGAGTTCGACGAGCTCTTCCTCGAGCAGCAGACGACGATCGACCCGCAGGAGCGCATCGCCCTCGTCCACCGGATGCAGGAGATCGTCTACCGGGAGTCGCCCTACATCGTCCTGGTGTACCCGCTCGACCTTGAGACGGCCAACAAGGGCAAATGGACCGGCTGGGTACGGGCCGGCAACGACCGGGGTCTCTGGTGGTACAACACGCAGCCCGATACGTACGTCGCCGTGCACCCCGAGGGCTCCGGGGGTGCGGCGGCGGGAGGCCCCAGCACGGCGCTCGTGGTCGGCATCCTGGTCGCGGCGGTCGCCGTGGGCCTGGTGGTCCTGAGGGTGGTGCGCCGCCGCGGCAGGCGCGCCGAGACGGAGGAGTGACGGCGCGCGACGGCGCGGGACGGACGTGAGGGAGAGGGCGGACCCCGGAGCGCGACGCACCGGGGTCCGCCTTCGTCTCAGGACGCGTAGCTCAGATACGGCCGCCAGCTCTCGTGGACGTGGTCGACCTGGAGCAGCACGAAGGCCGTGGGCCCCGGCGGGCGGGGCGGCCTGATCAGACGCAGGCCGGCCAGGTGGAGAGGCCTGTCGCCCTTCTTGCGGTTGCAGGGCGCGCACGAGGTGACGAGGTTGTCCCAGGTGTCCTCGCCGCCGCGGGAGCGGGGCACCACATGGTCTACCGTCAGGTGCCGCGTGCTTCCGCAGTACTGGCAGCGGTGCCTGTCACGTGCGAAGACGGCGCGGCGCGAGATGTGCACGGAGGCGGTGCGGCGGGGCAGACGGACGTAGGTCGTGAGGCGGATCACGAGGGGGATCTCGAAGACCGCGTGTCGGCTGCGCAGCGCAGTGCCGGACTGCTCGAGGGCTTCGGCCCTGCCCTTGAGGAGGAGCACGAGGGCGCGCCG
>JAAYBE010000352.1 GCA_012719015.1 Actinomycetota bacterium | reverse complement strand
GGGCCTGCGGTACCGGCGCCACGGCCACGGCCGTGGCGCTCGTCCGGTCCGGCGTCTGCAGGAGCCCGGTCACCGTGGAGCTCCCGGGCGGCAGGCTCGTCGTGGAGGTCAGGCCTGACTGGCGCGTCTTCATGACCGGACCGGCCGAGGAGATCTACCAGGGCGACCTCTCGCGCGAGTTCCTCGCCCATCTGGAGTGACGCCCGCAGCACATGACCGACACGGTCCGGACACAGGGAGGACGATGAGGATCGCCGAACGCGTGCGGGCGCTGCCGCCATACCTGTTCGCCGCCATAGAACAGCAGATCGCAGAACGCAGGGCGGCGGGGGTCGACGTCATCAGTCTCGGCATCGGCGACCCCGATCTGCCCACGCCGGACCACATCGTGGAGGCGCTCGCCGAGGGTGCGAGAGACCCGGCCACGCACCAGTACCCGAGCAACCAGGGTGAGCCCCGCTTCCGCCAGGCGGTGGCCGACTTCTACGCCACGCGCTTCGGGGTCACGCTCGACCCGTCCGAGCAGATCGTCCCGCTCCTGGGCGCCAAGGAGGGCATCGCCCATATCTGCCAGGTGCTCCTCGACCCCGGCGACGTAGCCCTCGCGGCGGACCCCGGGTACCCGGTCTATGTGAACGGCCCTCTCCTGGCCGATGGGGTCGCCCGCCACCTGCCGCTGGTCCCTGCGCTCGGCTTCCAGCCGGACCTCGAGGCCATCCCGGCGGAGACGCTGGAGAGAGCCAAGATGCTCTTCGTGAGCTACCCCAACAACCCCACCGGAGCGGTGATCGAGGACGACTTCTTCGCCCGCCTCGTCGCGTTCGCCAGGGAGCACGACATCGTCGTGGTGCACGACAACGCCTACGCCGACATCACCTTCGACGGCTACGTCGCGCCGAGTTTCCTGGCCACGCCGGGCGCGTCCGAGGTCGGCGTGGAGGTGTTCAGCCTCTCCAAGAGCTACAACATGACGGGCTGGCGCGCCGGCGCCGTCGTCGGCGACCGCGAGGTCGTCGATGCGTACTGGCGCCTCAAGACCAACGTCGACTCGGGCATGTTCGGCGCCGTGCAGCGCGCCGCGGTGGCGGCGCTCACGGGCTCGCAGGAGTGTGTGCGCGAGATGTGCCGCGTGTATCGTCGCCGGCGCGACCTGCTGGTCACGGCGCTGCGCACGGTGGGCATGCACGTCGACCCGCCCAAGGGCACCATCTACCTGTGGGTACCGGTGCCCGACGGCTACACGTCGGCCAGCTTCACGCAGCAGGTGCTGGAGCAGGCCGACGTCGTGGTGACGCCGGGGGCGGCGTATGGACCCTCAGGCGAAAGCTACGTCCGTCTCTCTCTCACCGTGCCGGACGACCGGCTGGAGGAAGCCGTACGGCGCATCGAGGAGCGCGTACGCCTTTGAGAGACGGGAGACGATGGGGAGGAGAGGCCCGGTGAGCACGGAGAAGACCGTGGACACCGGAGCGGTCGTCGTCCGTCCGCGCGCGGTGGTGTTCGCCGTCGTCCCCGCTGGTCGGGGCGACCCGGGGGAGGACGAGGCTCTCTCCGAGATCAAGGATCTCCTGCGCTCGGCCGAGATCGAGTGGGCGGCGGACGTGATCCAGCACCGCGAGACCCCCGACCGGCGTTCGTACCTCGGCAAGGGCAAGATGCTCGAGCTCAAGGCGGCGATCGGACGCACACAGGCGACCGTCGCCGTCTGTGAAGACGATCTCTCGCCGGGCCAGGTGGCGGCGGTGCTCGACGCCGTCGACGCCGACGTGCTCGACCGCACGGAGCTCATCCTCACCGTGTTCAGCAAGCACGCCCACTCGCTCGAGGGCACGCTGCAGGTACACCTCGCCCAACTTGAGTACGAACTGACTCGTATGCGTGGCAAAGGACTCGTGATGAGCCGCCTGGGCGCCGGTGTGGACATGCGCGGCCCCGGCGAGACCAAGCTCGAGGTCGACAGACGCGTGGTGCGGCGGCGCATCCAGACGCTTCGCCGCCGCATCGACCAGATGGCACGCACCCGGCGTACCCAGCGGGCCCGACGCCTGCGCACCGGCGTCCCGCTGATCGCCCTGGCCGGGTACACGAACGCCGGGAAGTCGACGCTTCTCAACGCGCTCACGAACGCTGAGGTCTCGGTCTGCGACCGCCTCTTCGAGACTCTCGATCCCACGTCGAGGAGCTTCCGCTACCACGACCGCGACTATGTGCTCACCGACACGGTGGGCTTCATCCGCAAGCTCCCGCATCAGCTCGTCGACGCGTTCGCCAGTACGCTGGAGGAGACGACTCTCGCCGACGTCGTGCTGGTGGTCGCCGATGCGGCCCTCGAAGCGGCGGAGATCGCCGCCCGTGAGCGGACGGTGGCCGAGGTACTGGACATGATCGGCAGCACCGCCCCGCGCATCCTCGTGTTCAACAAGATCGACGAAGTCGATGAGGGCAAGATCGCGCGGCTGCGCGCCCTGTACCCCGAGGCCGAGTTCATCGCCGCCGCCGAGGGCATCGGGCTGGACGCCCTGCAGGCGCGTCTGGGCCGCTTCTTCGACAAGGCCCTGCGGCCGGTGCGCCTGCTGTTCCCGTACACGGAGGCCGGTGAGATGCACAGGCTGCGCGGCGTCGCCAGCGACGTGCGGGAAGAGCACACCGTGGACGGCATCGTCTTCGAGGCGCGGCTGCCGGCGGCGGAGGCCGGGCGGTACGCCCGCTTCCGCCTCGCGGCCGCCCCGCGCGGCGACCGCGGCACTGTTGCGGGCGAGGGTGACGATGACTGAACGCCAGACGCCGGCACAGGGTGACGTTCTCCCGGTGCCAGTCCGGCTGCTCACACCGTCGGCACGGCTCCCTGAGCGGGCCTACGAACACGACGCTGCGTGGGACCTGCACGCGGCCGAAGAGCTCACCATCCCGCCGCTGCATCGCGCCGTCGTGGGCACCGGCATCGCTCTCGGCCTCCCGTCGCATCTCGCCGCGCTCACTCTGCCACGCTCCGGTCTCGCCGCGCGACACGGGATCTCCCTCGTCAACGCCCCGGGCCTCATCGACCCCGGATACCGCGGTGAAGTACGCGTGATCCTGCTGAACACCGATACTGAGGCTGCCTTCCGTGTGGCCGTCGGGGACCGGATCGCCCAGCTCCTCTTCGTGACGCCGGCGAGCGTGCGCCTGGCTCTGAGAGACGAGCTCGACGAGACGCAACGGGGCGACAGGGGCTTCGGATCGAGCGGCACGACCTCCGGGAGACCATGATGGACGGCGTGGACGACGCCCGCGCGGACCTGGTGCCCCACGGCGGCGACGCGGCCGCCTCGGCCCCGCCCTCGGGACACACCCCTACTATTCGCGTCGCAGGCCTGCTCATCCACGAGGAAACTATCTTGATGGTGGAGCAGGGGAGAGGCGAGGAACGCTACTGGCTCCTGCCCGGCGGCGGCGTCCTCTTCGGAGAGACGCTCGCCGACGCGCTCAAACGCGAGCTCCAGGAGGAGCTCGGCCTGCGCGTCGGCGTGCAGCAACTGGTCGGCATCGTCGAGTCCATCT
>JAAYBE010000351.1 GCA_012719015.1 Actinomycetota bacterium | reverse complement strand
GCGGTGCGCAGGGCGGTGTCGGCGAGACCCTTGCGGGCGCCGTGGGTCGAGATGAAGAACTCGAGCACGGACAGCCCCTCGATGAAGCTCGACTTCACGGGCTGCTCGACGATCTCGCCCTTGGGGTTGGCCATCTGGCCGCGCCACCCGGCGAGCTGGCGGATCTGCTTGATGTCGCCACGGGCGCCCGAGGTCGCCATCATGTAGATGGGGTTGAGCGGGTTGAAGTTCGCCCTCGTCGCGGCCGTGATCTGGACGTCCGCCTCACGCCAGATCTCCTGCACCTTGCCGCGCCGCTCCTCCTCCGACAGGAAGCCGTTGTTGTACTCGTCCTGGACCTGCTGGACCATGGCCTCGTGCGTGCTGAGGATCTCCGCCTTCTCGCGTGCAGGGACGACCACGTCGTTCTTGGACACCGTCACGGCGGCGCGGGTCGCGAACTGGAAGCCGACGTCCTTGAAGACGTCGAGGATGCGGGCCACCTTGTTGGCGCCGTAGAGGGCCACGAGCGTGTTGATGAACGCCGCCAGACCCTTCTTGGTCATGGTGTGGTTGATGAACGTGTAGTCGCCCGCGTACTCCTCGCCGAGCACCTCCCGCAGGCCGTCCTCGACGCGCATGTTGAACAGGGCGCGGCCGATGGTCGTGACGACGCGCTCGCCGCCGGGCAGACGCAGGACGATCAGGCTGCGGGTGAACTCCGCGATGCCCTCCTCGCGCTTGGTCGGCACCTCACGCTGGTCCAGGATGCGCTGCTCCCAGGCCCGCTGGACCTCGTCGTAGCTGCCGTAGACGTGGAGCGTGCCGTCGTAGCCGTCCGGCCGTGCCCCGCTCAGATCGTCCTCTTCGTGGTAGGTGAGGTAGTGGACCCCGATGACCATGTCCTGGCTGGGCACGGCGATGGGCCTGCCGTGAGCCGGCGAGAGGATGTTGTTGGTGCTCAACATGAGCACGCGCGCCTCGGCCTGCGCCTCCCAGCTCAGGGGCAGGTGCACGGCCATCTGGTCGCCGTCGAAGTCCGCGTTGAACGCCGCGCACACGAGCGGATGGATCTGGATCGCCTTGCCCTCGACGAGCAGCGGCTCGAACGCCTGGATCCCGAGCCGGTGCAGGGTGGGGGCGCGGTTGAGCATCACGGGGTGCTCGGTGATGACCTCCTCGAGGATGTCCCACACCTCGGGCACCATGGACTCGACCATCTTCTTGGCCGCCTTGATGTTCTGGACCATCTTGCGGCCCACGAGGCGGCTCATGATGAAGGGCTTGAAGAGCTCGAGCGCCATCATCTTGGGGAGGCCGCACTGGTGCATCTTGAGGTGCGGCCCGGCGACGATCACGGAGCGGCCCGAGTAGTCGACGCGCTTGCCGAGCAGGTTCTGGCGGAAGCGGCCCTGCTTGCCCTTGAGCATGTCGCTGAGCGACTTGAGCGGCCGGTTGCCGGGGCCTGTCACGGCGCGGCCGCGGCGGCCGTTGTCGAACAACGCGTCCACGGCCTCCTGCAGCATGCGCTTCTCGTTGTTGACGATGATGTCCGGCGCCTGCAGGTCGAGCAGCCGCTTGAGGCGGTTGTTCCGGTTGATGACGCGCCGGTAGAGGTCGTTGAGGTCGCTGGTCGCGAACCGGCCGCCGTCGAGCTGCACCATCGGGCGCAGCTCGGGTGGGATGACCGGGACGACGTCGAGGACCATCCACTCCGGGCGGTTGCCGCTGCGCAGGAAGGCCGAGACCACCTTGAGACGCTTGACGGCGCGGGCCTGGCGCTGGCCTTTGGCCGTCTGGATGACCTCGCGCAGCTTCCCGGCCTCATCCTCGAGGTCGACGCCCTTGAGCAGCTCGCGCACGGCCTCCGCTCCGGTACCTCCCTTGAAGTACACGCCGAAGCTCTCGGGCTCGTAGCCCGGCTCGCGCCCGAACATGCGCTCCATCTGCTGATACAGGGCCTCGTCGTCGATGACGTCGCGCGGCGCGATCGTCTTGAACAGCTCCCACGCCGCGTCGATCTGCTCCTTGGCCTGGGCGACATTCTTGAAGCCGCGATCGATGTAGTCGTCGCGCAGCTTGTCGACCTTGGCGCGCTGCAGTCTCAGCTCATCCGGCCCGAGACCCGCGGCGCTGTCGACGATGCGCCGGTACGACTCGTAGATGTCGAAGTAGTTGAAGTAGCCGAACTCGTCCTCGGGGTCGCTCTCGATGTGGAAGGTGTCGGCCTCGCGCTCGCCGCCCACGATCGCCGCGGCCTCGTCGTGCATGGCCTCGATCGCCTCACGGCGCGCCTCCGCGTAGAGGTCGTACCGCGCCTTGATCTCGTCGATCTTCTCCTGCAGGAGCTGCAGGTCGTTGTCACGGCGCTCGGCGTCCACGGAGACGATGACGTAACTGCCGCCGAAATAGAGGACCTTCTCCAGCTCCTTGGGGGCGATGTCGAGCAGGTATCCCATGCGCGACGGGACGCCCTTGAAGAGCCAGATGTGGCTGACCGGGGCCGCGAGCCGGATGTGGCCCATGCGCTCGCGCCGCACCTTGGCGCGCGTGACCTCGACCCCGCAGCGCTCGCAGATGATGCCCTTGTAGCGCACGCGCTTGTACTTGCCGCAGTAGCACTCCCAGTCCTTGGTCGGACCGAAGATGCGCTCGCAGAACAGACCGTCGCGCTCGGGCTTGAGCGTGCGGTAGTTGATCGTCTCGGGCTTGGTGACCTCGCCTTTGGACCACGTCTCGATCTGCTTGGGCGAGGCCAGACCGATCCGGATCGAGTCGAAGTTGTTGATGTCGATCACTGTGTGCTCCCTCTGCCTGGGCGGGGTCAGTCTTCGTCGCTGCCGGCGTCGTCGGGCTCGAGGTCGGCCGCGTCGACGTCGAGGATGTCCCCGAGGTCGATCGTGTCGCCCTCCCTCGCGAATCCGTCGGCCTCGCGCGACAGGGAGGCCGCGACGTCCATGAGGTCGCGCGCGGCCGCCTCGGCCGAGTCCTCCTCGTCGGCCGGCGGCTCGACGTCCACGTCGGCGGCCGGCTCGACGCCGGCCCCCATGATGTCGCGCAGCGCCGCAGCGTCCGCACCGGCATGCTCCAGCTCGCCGGCCTCCGCCTGCTGGCGACGGCGCCCGGCGCTGAGGTCGATGCCGAGCTCCTCGGCGGCCCGGAGCAGGTCGTCGTCCTCCTCGCGGACCTCGAGCACGTCGCCCTCCTCGCTCTGCACGCTCATGTCGAGCGCGAGGCTCTGGATCTCCTTCATGAGCACCTTGAACGACTCGGGGATGTTGGGCTTGGCGATGTTCTCACCCTTGACGATCGCCTCGTAGGCCTTGACCCGGCCCACGGTATCGTCCGACTTGATGGTGAGCATCTCCTGCAGCACGTGTGCCGCGCCGTAGGCCTCGAGCGCCCAGACCTCCATCTCGCCGAAGCGCTGGCCGCCGAACTGGGCCTTGCCGCCGAGCGGCTGCTGGGTGACGAGGGAGTACGGACCCGTGCTGCGTGCGTGGATCTTGTCGTCGACCAGGTGCAGCAGCTTGAGGATGTACATGTAGCCGATGGTCACCTTGTTGTCGAAGCGCTCGCCGGTGCGTCCGTCGTACAGCCACACCTTGCCGGAGCACTGGCGCCCGGCCGGCTCGTCCCGGTCGACCTTGAACTCCACGGGGTTGTCGGGGGTCTCCTCGCTGCTGCGGATGAGCAACTCGTCGACCTCCTCGATGGTGGCGCCGTCGAACACCGGCGAGGCCACGTAGGCCGGGAGCTTGCTGCGCCCGCCGTCCGCCTGGAAGCCGGCGTGCGCCGCCCAGCCGAGATGCGTCTCCAGCACCTGGCCGATGTTCATGCGGCTGGGCACGCCGAGGGGGTTGAGGATGACCTCGACGGGCGTGCCGTCCTCGAGGTGCGGCATGTCCTCTTCAGCCACGATCTTGGCGATCACGCCCTTGTTGCCGTGGCGTCCGGCGAGCTTGTCGCCCTCGGCGATCTTGCGCTTCTTGGCCACATACACCCGCACCAGCTCGTTGACGCTCGGCGGCAGCTCGTCGTTGTTCTCCCGCGAGAACACGCTCACGTCGATGACCTTGCCGCCCTCGCCGTGCGGTACCTTGAGGCTGGTGTCGCGCACCTCGCGCGCCTTCTCCTTGAAGATGGCGCGGATGAGCTTCTCCTCGGCGGTGAGCTCGGTCTCGCCCTTGGGGGTGACCTTGCCGACGAGCAGGTCGCCCGAGTTCACCTCGGCGCCGATGCGCACGATGCCGCGCTCGTCGAGGTCCTTGAGCGACTCCTCCGAGCGGTTGGGGATGTCGCGCGTGATCTCCTCGTCGCCGAGCTTGGTCGTGCGCGCGTCGACCTCGTACTCCTCGATATGGATCGAAGAGAGCAGGTCGTCCTTGACCACCTTCTCGCTCAGGACGATGGCGTCCTCGAAGTTGAAGCCCTCCCAGCTCATGAAGGCGACCAGGAGGTTGCGACCCAGGGCGAGCTCGCCGTTGTCGGTCGACGAACCGTCGGCCAGTACAGCGCCGGCACGCACCTTGTCGCCCGGCAGCACGATCGGCTTCTGGTGGATCAGCGTCCCCTGGTTGGAGCGCATGAACTTGACCAGGTCGTAGACGTCGACCTCGCCCTTGCCCACGTCGACCTCGATATGGTCGGCGTCGACGTAGACCACCTTGCCGGCGCGCCTGGCGAGCACGACGTCGCCGGTGTCGACCGCGGCGCGGAACTCCATGCCGGTACCGACGTACGGCGCCTCGGCCTGCAGCAGCGGCACGGCCTGACGCTGCATGTTCGAGCCCATCAGGGCGCGGTTGGCGTCGTCGTGCTCAAGGAAGGGGATGAGGGCCGTGGCCACCGAGACGATCTGCGTAGGGCTCACGTCCATGTAGTCGATCTGCTCGGGGTGCGCGGCCACCACGTCGCTCTTGGGGTAGGCGCGCGCCAGCACCGAGGTGCCGAGGAGCTCTCCAGTCTCGGGATCGAACGGGGCGTTGGCCTGCGCGATGATCAGGTAGCGCTCCTCGCCGGTGAGCTGGTCGATGACCTTCTCCTCCTCCTCGGAGGCGTCGAGATAGACGATCTCGTCGGTGACGCGGCCCTTGACCACCCGGCGATACGGGACGCGGACGAACCCGAACTCGTCCACGGTCGCCATGGAGGCCAGTGTGCCGATCAGGCCGATGTTGGGGCCTTCGGGCGTCTCGATGGGACACATGCGGCCGTAGTGGGTGGGATGCACGTCGCGCACCTCGATGGGGGCGCGTTCGCGTGTGAGGCCGCCCGCGCCCAGCGCGCTCAGACGGCGCCGGTGGGTGAGGCCCGAGAGCGAGTTGGTCTGGTCCATGAACTGCGAGAGCTGCGAGGAGCCGAAGAACTCCTTGAGCGCTGCGACGACCGGCCGGATGTTGACCAGCGTCGCCGGCACGATCGTGTCGGGGTCCTCGGTGGTGAGGCGTTCGCGGATCACGCGCTCCATGCGCGCCAATCCGATCCGGAAGGCGTCCTGGACCAGCTCGCCCACGGTGCGCAGACGACGGTTGCCGAAGTGCTCGTACTCGTCGATCTCGCTGGCGATCTCCTCGCGGCGCGTGGCCAGCAGGGCGTTCGCCTCCGCCGCATAATCCTTGGCGTCGTCCGGTACGCCGAGGCTGACCGGCAGGGAGATGAGCCGCCGGATGAGCTCGACGATGTCCTCGTTGACGAGCACGCGGACGTCGGCGTCCGGCCGGTCCTCCGGCTTGAGGTGGGTGTACAGCCGCACGTTGAGCTTGTGACGGCCCACGCGTGAGAGGTCGTACCGCTTGGGGTCGAAGAACAGGCCCTTGAGCATCGCGGTGGCGCCGTCGAGCGTCGGCGGCTCCCCAGGGCGCTGCTTGCGGAAGAGCTCGATCAGCGCCTCGTCCTGGGAACGCGTCACGTCGCGTTCGATCGTGTTGCGGATGTAGACGGAGTCGTCGAACAACGCCAGCAGCTCGTCGTCGGCGCCGTAGCCCATGGCGCGCAGCAGCACCGTGACCGGGAACTTGCGCTTGCGGTCGATGCGCACGTTCACGGCGCCCTTCTTGTCGATCTCGAGCTCGAGCCACGAGCCGCGCTGGGGCATGAGGTTGGCGACCAGCACCTGCTTCTCGCGCTCGGCCTGCTTGGGCTCCATGATGTAGGCGCCCGGGGAGCGCACGAGCTGCGTGACGACCACGCGCTCAGTGCCGTGGATGATGAAGGTGCCGCGCTCGGTCATCATGGGGAAGTCGCCCATGAACACCGACTGCTCGCGGATCTCGCCGGTCTCCTCGTTGATGAAGGCGACCTTCATGTTGAGCGGCGCCGAGAACGTCGAGTCGGTGTTGCGGCACTCCGTGATCGACTTGATCGGCTCGCCGAACTGGTGCTCGCCGAACTGCACGAGCAGCTTCTCGGAGTAGTCCTTGATCGGGTTGATGTCGGCGATGGTCTCGGCGAGGCCGTCGCTCAGGAACCACTCCCACGACTTCTTCTGGATGTCGATGAGGTTGGGCAGCGGCAGCGGCTGGTCCAGCTTCGCGAACGACGTACGTGCGCGAGGGGCCTGGGGCTCGTTCAAGCGAGTCTCCTCGGTCTACGCGGTGAACGGGAATAGGGAGCACACCACACCGAGGTATCGAGGTGTGGCCGCGGGTGACGCACGACCTCGTATATTACCACCGCTGTCCGCGCCGCGCAAGGGATGGGTGGATCGACACCCTTCCCGGGATGGACGGAGCCACCCGGCTCCCGCTCACCTCCCCGCGAGGTCGAACAACGGGGCGTCGAGCCGGCCCCGCCGCCCGCTCATTCGTTCGGGCAGAGCTCCCCGACCTTGGCGAGCAGCACGTCCGGGACGACGGGCTTCTCGACGAAGCGGTCGACGGGCAGCCAGGAGTCGTCCCTGTCCTTGTCGGAGAACGTGCCCGGGTAGATGCCGGCCTCGTTGACCGCGGTGAGCATCAGCACGGGCAGGTCGCTCGTGCGCTCATCGGCCTTGAGCGCTCTCGCCATCTTGAACCCGGCGCCGCTGTCCTCGGGGAGCATCACGTCGAGGATGACGAGGTCGGCACTGAACGCGACGACGTTGTCGACCAGATCCTTGTCGTCGTTCTGCGCCCTCACCACGTAGCCTTTGCTCTCGAGGATCATCGCGATCGACTCCACGATGGTCTGCTCGTCGTCCATCACGTAGACTCGCTTCACGACCTACCTCCAGTCGGATGTCGGACCTCGAACCACATTGTACAGTCAGGGCAAAGCGGGGAACAGGACGTCATGGGGCATGATACGGCTTTGATCGTCGCCTTGGTGAGCACCGGAACGCAGGGACGGGAGATGCTCGGGACGCTGCGGCGTCTCCCGGATCTCGAGGTCCGCGACGTGACCGTCGACGACGACGGTCTTTCGAGCGCGGGCCGCGACGAGCTCGGCGCCCGACCGCCGGCCGACCTGGTCATCGAGACGACCGGCCGCCCTGAGATCGTCGCGGCGGTCAAGGCCCACAGGCCTCCCGGCGCGCGCCTCATCGCCGGCGCGGAGGCGGGCCTCGTCTCCCGCCTGCTGGGCGAACTGGGATCCGCCGGTGAGCGCGAGGCCGTCGAGAGGGCGAGCTACCTCAGGAAGGCGTCGCACCAGGTGAAGTCGCCGCTGGCGTCGATCCAGACCTCCGTCAACGTGCTGCTCGGCGGATACGCGGGCGAGCTCCCGGACCGCGCGCGCGAGGTCGTGCAGAAGATCCACGCGCGCTGCGACGCCGGCCTCCGTGCCCTCGCCAAGAGGCGCATGCTCGCCGATCTGCGCCTGGCCGGCCGCGACGGGCTGGCGCCCTCCGTCGTCCCGCCCAACGAGCTGCTCGAGGAGGCCGTCCGCCCGCAGGCCGCGCTCGCCGACGCGCGCGGCGTGAGCGTGAGCATCGCGGCCGACCCCGGGGGCGGATCCGTGCACTGCGACCCGCAGAAGACGGCCGCGCTCCTCTCCGAGCTCATCGAGAACGCGGTGGTCTACTCCGCCGCCGGCGACCGGGTCGAGGTCGAGGTTGCAGCGACCGCCGCCGACCGGATCGCGATCTCCGTCCGCGACCACGGGATCGGCATCGCGGCGCGCTGCCTGCCGCGCGTCTTCGACGAGGACTATCGGGCGGATGCCGGGGCCGCCCACTACCCGGACGGCGCCGGGCTCGGCCTGACCGTGGCCCGCGAGATCGCGGACCTGCAGGAGCTCGCGCTGACGGTGGAGAGCGAAGAGGGTCACGGCAGCGTCTTCACGCTCGTCCTGCCG
>JAAYBE010000350.1 GCA_012719015.1 Actinomycetota bacterium | reverse complement strand
TGCATGCGCTTGATCTCGGCGTAGAGTTGGGCGTTCCGGATCGCCAACGAGAGCTGGAGGCCGACCCGCCGCAGAAGGTCCCGGTCGACGGCCGCGAACGCGTCGGGATCCGCACCGCCCAGGCAGAGGACGCCGAGGAGCCCGCTGTCCGAAGGCAGCGCGATGACGACCGCCGTGGCGAGTCCGGCGGTGACCGGCGAGCCGGCCAGCGCGGGGAGGTCGACCGGCGGCCTGACGACGACGACGCCCTCCGTGACGAGTCGCGCAGTGAGCTCGTGGTCGAACGCGTCGGCACTCAGTCCCACGTAGGGAACGCTCGTGCCCCGCGAGCAGACGGCGTGCTCCACGGTCTGGCCGCCGAGGATCAGCAGGGTGTACTCCTGGAAGTCGACCAGGTGTCTGAGCTCGTCGACCGCGGCTCGGGCGACCTGGTCGAGGTCGAGGCTCGCGGTCGTTCGCGCGGCGATGTCGTTGAGCAATTGTGTCTCGCGCGCCGATCGTTGTTCGCGCGCGAACAGCGCCGCGTTGTCGATCGCGAGCGCAGCGGCATGACAGATCGCCGCCGCGGTATCCAGGTCGGCCTGGGTGAACGCCCGTTCGGCGCCGTTCTCGATGAGCTCCACGGCTCCGATCGCTCGTTCTTTGACGATCAGCGGCAGCGTCACCCAGCTCTTGCGTTCGTCAGCCCGACAAAGCTCGAGGGTGGTCTCCGTGAGGCGCGGGTCGCGCAACGACTCGACGACCGACGGTTGTCCTGTCTCGAGCACCTCCCGTGTGACGGCGGCGGCTGCCAACGGAAAGCGGTGACCGGCGGGGGGATCGTCAACCTCGCCCTCGCGCACGCGCATCAGGAGGCGCAGCTCGTCGCCGTCGATGACCCTGAACTCGCATTCGTCGACATCGACGACCTCGCAGAGCCGCCGCGCCGCGGCACGCAGCGTCTCCTGCAGGTCGAGGCTGGCGGTCAACTCCAAGGCCGACTCGCTGACCAGCGCCATCCTTCGCAGGTTGTCGTCCAGCTGGCGGTAGAGCACGGCGTTGCTGATCGCCTGGCCGGCGATCTGGGCCAGGCCGAGGACGACCTCGTCGCGCTCGAAGCCACGGGTCTCGTGGTTCATCAGGGAGAAGAAGCCGACCACGTCGCCGCCGCTGACCAGCGGGACGTCCAGACTCTCCCGGTAGTCCCACTCGCGCGCCTCCCGGATCTCCTGAGGGGTCATGGTCGGGTCGTTGAACACATCGGCCGCGTAGACGACGCGGCGCTCGAGCGCGGCGTGCCGGAAAGTGCTGCATGTGCGCAACGGGAAGCGCGCCCCTACAGGGTCGATGTGATCGGGTTGGCCGATCGCGAAGAGGGTCTCGATGGCGTCGCCGTCCGCGCGGTACACGCTGCACATGTCCGCCCCGGAGACCTCCAGGACCCGCTCGGCGACGCTGCGCAGCACCTCGGCGACGTCGAGCGTCGCTCCGAACACCATGCCTGAGTCGACCAGCACGCGCAGGTCCCGGTTCCTCCCCTCCAGACGCTCGACCAGGAGCGCCTTCTCGAAAGAGCCGGCCAGCAGGCGGCCGACGTTGCGGATCAGGTCCAGGTGCACGGTGTAGTCCCTGACCCTGGTGTCGTAGACGTCGATGAGGCCGATGGGTCGACCGTCGACCACCAGGGGCAGCGACACCAGACTCCTGTAGCCCCAACGGCGGTAGGCCTCCCGTTCGGCTTCGCCGAGGTCGGCGGCCTCGAGGTCGCCGATCACCATCGGCTTGTCGGCGGCCAGCGACGCCACCGTCCCCTGGTACGCCGACAGCTCACGCTCCGAGCCCACCTCGTTCTCGTCCCAGCCGTGACTGTCCACGCTGGCGAGACAGCGCAACAGGTCGTCGTCGACCTGCCAGATGTCACAGTCCTCTGCCTCCAGCACCGTGCGCAGCCGCTCTGCGACCGTTCGAGCGAGATCCACCAGCGTGCTGGTCCGGCTGAGGCGGTCGCCGAGCTCGACCAGCTCACGCAGCGCGGCGTTGCCGCGGCGCAGCCCCAGGAGCAGCTCGGCGTTGCGCAGCGCGTCGGCGACCGTGCGGCCCGCCTGCGGCAGGAACCACCGGACCTCGTTGAAGTCACGCTCACGCACGTCGAAGAGGTCGATCAGGCCGACGACCTGGTCGTTGCTCACCAACGGCGCGGAGATGCTGCTGCGGAAGCCGAACTCCGAGTAATCCTCGATCTCGTACTCCGTGAGGCGTTCGTCCTCGAGCGTGCCGATGACCAGGACCTCGCGGTCTTCAAGCGCCTGCCGCGTCGAAGGGTAGTTGTCGAGACGCAGGACCTTGCCGCGCAGGCTCTCGTCGGGGCCGTGGTCGTCGATGCTCGCGAGACAGCGCAGATACCCCTCTTCGGCCCACCAGATGTCGCAGTCGGCGCAGTCCACCGTCTCGCGCAGCCGGGACGCGGCGCGTTCCGCGATGAGTACGGGGTCGTCGGTGGTGGCCAGGTCGGCGCCCAGTGCCACCAGTTCTTTGCGCAGGCGGTCGATCTCGTGTGCCTCGTCGAGCAGTGCGGTGCTGTCGAACACCCCGGCCACGAGCTGGCAGGCGCCGGTGACGAACTCAAGGTAGGGACTCCAGCAGCGCGCGGCGTCGTCGTAGAGCTCGAGCAGGCCCACGAGCTCGCCGCCGGAGACGAGCGGCATCGACAGCGAGCTGGCGAAGCCCCAGGACTCCATGGCGGCGCGTTCGACGGCGGTCAGCCGTGGGTCGTCGAGGTCCTCGACGCAGAGCGGTGTGAAGTCGAGCAGCGTGCGTTCGAGCGACGGGTAGCGGCCGGTGTCGAGCATCTTGCCGGCCAGGTCCGTGTCAGGGCCCTCACGGTCGCAGCTCACTGCGAGACGGATCACGCCTCCGGTCACGCGCCATACGTCCACGCAATCCGCGTTGGCGATGGTGAGCAGCCGCTCCGCGAAGCGCACGACGAACCGCTCGAAGTCCCGCGTCTCCGCGACCTCACGCGAGAGGGCGACCAGCTCACGCAACGTCCTGTCGCGCTGCGCGAGGTCCTGGAGCGTCCCCCGGATGCGGACGGCCTCGGCGCAGATCCGCGAGAGACTGAGGATCGCATCCTCGTGGGGCGAGAAGTCCCTGTCCCCGGCGTCGGTGAGTTCCAGCGCTCCGACGATCCTGTCCTCGAGCGCGAGCGGGATCCATGCGAGCGACCGGCAGCCGCGACGCAGCAGCGCGAGCCTGGCTTCGCCTGAGAGGCCGCCGTTGGACGTGCGCAGGAACACGGGCCCGCTCCGCGCGGCGGCGACATCGGCCGGCGCCCAATCGTCGAAGGAGTACGCGGTCGCCGGCCTGTCGCGCGTGAGCCTCCCGTCCTCGACCGAGGCGGTGATCCGCAGCGTCTCCTCGTCGCCGAGGTAGACGTCGCAGCGCGGCGCGCCGGTCAGCTCGCACAGCACGCGGGCCGTCTCCGCCGGCACCTCCTGTGGGTCCTCCGCGAGGAGCGACGCGAGCGTGAGGCCGGCGTGGAGGGCGCTGCGCAGGTCCTGGCTCTCGCGTCTCAGCTCCGCGAAGTCCCCGGGCTGTGCGAGACCGGCGCCGGCAGGCTCCTGGAGAAGGGCGCGGACGTCGTCGGCCAGGTAGCGGCGGTGTCCGCCGGGGCTGCGATGCGCGGCGATGCGCCCCACGTCGGTCCAGCGCCGGACCGTGTTCGCGCTCACGCCCAGCGCCGCGGCCACGTCTCCGACCCGCATCCACGTGACCCCCTGCCCCTCATCGACGGTGGCCAATGGCCCTCTCTCCCTGTGTCGGTCAGTACTCGACTATCGGCACGGGCAGTGGGAAGCTTGACCAAAACTCCCACGTCGCCGGCTCTGTGCGGGAGTTTCGGCAGGTCACGGAGGGGTGCGGCGATCGTCCGGGCGGCGCGTGGCCCACCGTCCTTGGCTTGGTGGCCGCGGCGTCGTAGCATCGCGATCGACGGTCACCGGCGGCGTCGCCGCCGAGTGCGGACCACAGCGGAGGAGCGGCCGACATGACACGCAAGGGCAGGGTGGAGGGCAGAGTGGCCCTCGTCACGGGCGTCGCCAAACCGGACAGCATCGGGTTCGCGACCGCGCGGGTGTTCGCCGAGGAGGGCGCCTCACTGGCGATCTGCGACATCGCCGAGGCCGTACACGCCTGCGCCGGGACGTTGCGCGAGACCGGCGTCGAGGTGAGTTCCCACACCGCGGATCTGACCAGGATGGACGAGGTCGCCGCCATGGTCGTCGAGGTCGAGCGGCGGCACGGCCGCATCGACGTGCTGGTCAACAACGCCGGCATGGTCGTCTTCGGTCAGGAGGAGGACTTCACCGCCTTCCAGGAGCTGAGCGAAGAGGCGTGGGACTTCGGGATCGCGATCAACCTGAAGACCCAGTTCAACGTCACGCGCACGGTGGTCCCCGGCATGATCGCGCGCGGCTACGGCCGGATCGTCAACATGAGCTCCGTGACGGG
>JAAYBE010000046.1 GCA_012719015.1 Actinomycetota bacterium | reverse complement strand
TGAGCGGAGACGAGGCGGTCGCGTACCGGGACTTCCTGCGGCGGTTCCCCGCCTACGCGGCGACCGCCGCCCTCGACGACCTGCGCGCCGCCGACTACGCCCGGCTGGACCGCGAGGGCCACGTCTATCTGGACTACACCGGCGCCGGCCTCTACGGGGAGTCGCAGCTCCGCCGTCACCACGAGGTGCTCGCCGGCGCCGTCCTCGGCAACCCGCACTCACAGAACCCGGCCTCGCTCTCGTCGTCGGCCCTCGCCCGCGAGGCGCGCGACGCCGTCCGCCGCTTCTTCAACGCGCCGGAGGACGAGTTCGAGATCGTCTTCACGGCCAACGCGAGCGGAGCCCTCAAGCTGGTGGGCGAGGCGTACCCGTTCGGGCCGGGCTCCATCTACCTGCTCAGCTACGACAACCACAACTCGGTCAACGGCATCCGCGAGTTCGCGGTGCGCAGAGAGGCCACCGTCTCCTACATCCCGGTGCGCGAGCAGGATCTGCGTCTCGACCCCGCACAGGTCAGCGCCGCGCTGCGTGGCGCCGGAGGCGGCGGCCCCAGGTTGTTCGCCTATCCGGCGCAGTCCAACTTCAGCGGTGTGCAGCATCCGCTGGACTGGGTGACGGAGGCGCGCGGCCTCGGATGGGACGTGATCCTGGACTGCGCCGCGTTCGCGCCGACCAATCCGGTCGATGCATCTGCGATCGGCGCCGACTTCATCCCCATCTCGTTCTACAAGCTGTTCGGGTACCCCACCGGCGCGGGTTGCCTGATCGCGCGCCGGGAGGCGCTCGCCAGGCTCCGCCGCCCCTGGTTCGCCGGCGGCACGATCACGTTCGCCTCGGTGCAGGAGGAGGAGTGGTACCGTCTCGCCCCCGGCGCCACGGGATTCGAGGACGGCACCATCGACTACCTCGGCCTCCCGGCGGTGACGGTCGGCATAGAGCATCTCGAGCGCGTCGGCCTGGGGCTGATCCACGAGCGCGTGCTCGCCCTGACCGGCTGGCTCCTCGAGGAGCTGACCGCCCTGCGGCACAGTGACGGGACGCCGCTGGTGCGGGTGTTCGGGCCACGGGACCTCGACCGCCGGGGCGCCACCATCGCGTTGTACCTGGTGGCGCCCGACGGGCAGCCGTACGATGTGTACGAGGTAGAGCGCCGGGCCGCGGAGGCACGGATCTCGGTGCGCAGCGGCTGCTTCTGCAACCCCGGCGACGGTGAAGTCGCCCATCGCATCACGCGGGATGAGATGGAGCCGTGCTTCGAGGACCCGACCGCCACCGTCACTCTCCTGCAGTGCCAGCAGGCGATCGCCGACGCCACCGGCAAGGTCCCGAACACGATCCGCGTGTCGCTCGGCCTGGTCTCCGATTTCGGCGACGCGTACCGGTTCCTGGCCTTCGCGGCGAGCTACCGCGACCGTCCGGCGGAGCGGTGAGCGCCCGTGGCTGAGCGGATCCACCTCTCCGAGGTGATCGGCCGGCGGCGTCGCGATCCCGCACGGCTCGACGTGCCGCCGGTCGGGCGACGCAGCTGGTGGCTGGAGGAGGCGCTGCGTGCCGACCCCGGCGAGCCGTGCCCGGCGGCGGCCGGTGAGCTGGCCGCCGACGTCTGTATCGTGGGCGGCGGGTTCGCCGGCCTCTGGACGGCCTACGAGCTCCACGAACGCGACCCGGACCTGGGCCTGGTCGTCGTGGAGGCCGACATCGTCGGCGCCGGGGCCAGCGGCGCCAACGGCGGCTTCTTCTCGCCCTCGTGGACGCAGCTCGCCGGGCTCTGCGCGGCGCTGGGTGAGGAGGGCGGGGTGGCGTACGCCGCCGCCCTCGCCGCGGCGGTCGACGAGCTCGACGGCTGGATCGCCCGCCATGCGGCCCGCGTCGACGCCTGGCACGAGGGCATCCTGTACGCCCGGGCCGGGGAGTGGCAGCCTGGCCCCGGCGCCGAGACGTTCCGTCTGCTCGAGGCCCACGGCTACGCGGACCGGCTGCGAGCAGTCGACGCCGCCGGGGCGCGGGCGATCGCGGATTCGCCCCGCTTCGTCGGGGGTGTCGTGACGCCCGACCTCACCGTGCTGCAGCCCGCGAAGCTGGCGCGAGAGTTGCGACGCGTCCTGCTCGAGCGTGGAGTGCGCATCCACGAGGGCACGCCGATGCTGAGCGTGGAGGGCGGGTCCCGCCCCCGGGTGGTCACGCCGGACGGAGTCGTGACGGCCGGCGCCGTGGTGCTCACGCAGGGCGCCTGGGCGGCGCGGCAGCGGCACTTCCGCCGCGCCTTCGCCGTCTGCACCGACTTCATGGTCGTGACGGAGCCGATCCCCGA
>JAAYBE010000349.1 GCA_012719015.1 Actinomycetota bacterium | reverse complement strand
GGCTGATCCCCTGACGACGCGTATCGAGTGCAGGTCGGACGAGGCCGGGAGGGACTCCATGTACCAGGCGCACGAGGGCCGCTGACCCCCATGGTGCTGCTCGTCGCGATCATCGTCCTGGCGCTCGTCTTCGACTACACCAACGGGTTCCACGACACCGCCAACGCGATCGCCACATCCGTGTCGACACGCGCGCTCTCGCCACGGGTCGCGGTGATGATGGCGGCCGGCCTGAACCTCGTCGGCGCGCTGGTGTCGACCAGCGTCGCCATGACCGTCGGCGAAGGCCTCGTCGACACCACGCTGGTCAGCATGCAGGTCGTCCTGGCCGCGCTGGTGGGCGCCGTCGTCTGGAACTTCGTCACCTGGTACCTGGGCATCCCGTCCAGCTCCTCGCACGCCCTCTTCGGCGGCCTGATCGGCGCCATGCTCGCTTCGGCCGGCGGCGGCGGCGTCATCTGGAGCGGCGTGGTCGAGAAGATCGTCCTCCCCATGGTCGGCTCGCCGCTCGTGGGCTTCGTCGCGGCGTGGGCACTCATGACGGGTCTCATCTGGCTCGTGCACAAGCGCCAGCAGGCCCCGGTCAATCGATGGTTCCGTCGCCTCCAGCCCATCTCCGCCGGCTTCATGGCTTTCTCGCACGGCGCCAACGACGCCCAGAAGACCATGGGGATCATCGCCTTGGCGCTGTTCGCCAGCGGCCAGATCGAGACGTTCACGATCCCGCTCTGGGTGAAGATCGTCTGCGCCGTCGCCATGGCGGCGGGCACGTACTCCGGTGGCTGGCGCATCATCCACACGCTGGGCAGCCGCGTCATCAAGCTCGATCCCATCCACGGCTTCGCAGCCGAGACGGCCGCGGCCACGGTCATCCAGGCGGCCACGCATTTCGGCATCCCGGTGTCCACCACGCACACCATCACGGCGGCCATCATGGGAGTGGGCTCCACGCAGCGTCTCTCCGCCGTCCGCTGGGGGGTGGCCGGCAACATCGTCTCCGCCTGGTTGCTCACCCTCCCGGCGGCCGGCCTCGTCGGCGCGGGGGTGTATCTGGCCGTCGAGGCCGTCGGCAGCCTCTGCTGAACGACCGGCCGGCGCCCGCCGAGCGCCTCCGCCGGCCGATTGACCCTTCCCGACGGCTACGCTATATCCGTGACATGGCGCGCATCTTCAACCGTGGAGAGCTCAAGAGCGCACTCCTCTCCGTGATCGCCACCCTCGGCGAGGGCCACGGCTACGCGATCATGCAGGAGCTCCAGCGCCGGGTCGGCGGCCAGTGGCGCGCCAGCCCGGGGGCGATCTACCCTGCCCTGGTGGCCCTGGAGAGCGCCGGCGTCGTGCGGTCAGAAGAACGCGAGGGCACGCGCGTGTATCAGCTCACGCCGGAGGGCGAGGAGATGCTCGAGCGGCACGATGCGGCCCCTGCGTGGCGCGAGCTCGCCTTGCGCGCCGAGGCGCGCCGGGCGCGCATCACGCTGGGTCGACTCCTGGACCGTTTCGAGCTCGCCCTGCCCCGCGGGACCGGACTCAGCGCGGAGCAGGCCGAGCTCGTCGACGCCGCCCTCACACGCGCGCGCAACGAGATCACTGCGATCCTGGACCAAGGAGCAGAGCATGGATGAGTTCGAGAGGGCCGCCCTGCACGAGCGCGAGGCCCTGCGCATCGCCCGGCGCCAGTGGTTCTGGATGGACCTCATCGTCTGGGCGGCGATCAGCGTCTTCCTGTTCGTCATCTGGCTCATCGCCGGCGGCGGGTTCCCCTGGTTCGTCATCCCGGCGGGAGCATGGGCCATCGTGGTCGTCGCCCACGCCGCCTTCGCCTTCGTGCTGAAGAGCCCCGAGGACATCCTTCTCGAGCGCGAGCAGCGGGAGCGGGAGGCCCGGGCCGGGGACGACCGCCGGGGTTGAAGTAAACGTAATAGTTACGTTAGAGTGCCCTCCGACGACTCGACGTCTGCGCAGCACCTGTGCCTCGTGAGGCACACCCCGACCGCGGACGGCGGCGCCCGACCCGCCAGGCCCACACACAGGAGCAGTCGCATGAAGATCCGCCTCATCGAACCCGAGCCGCCCGGCACTCACGTCTGGGCCAAGGTCCTGCTCCCCCGCCTCGGATTGCCCATCATCGCGGCCGCGCTGAAGACGCACGGACACGATGTGCTGGTCTACAACCCCACGATGGCTCCGATCGACTGGGACGACGTCATCACGTCCGACCTCGTCGGACTCTCGAGCACCACCTCTACGGCGACCACCGCCTACCAGTTCGCCGACGACCTGCGTGCGAAGGGCGTCCCCACCGTCATCGGCGGCTCACACGTGACCTTCATGGCCGATGAAGCGCTCGAGCATGTGGACTACGTCGCCCGCGGCGAAGGCGGCGAACAGCTCATGATCGAACTCATCGAGGCGCTCGCCGGCGACCGTGGGCTCGAGACCGTCGCCGGCCTCTCCTTCACGCGCGACGGGCGTGCGGTCCACAACCCGCCGCGCGCCGCGTGCCCCGACCTCGACGCCCTCCCCTTCCCCGATCTGAGGCTCGTGGTCGGCGCCGACAAGATCAAGACGGTGCCCATCATGACGAGCTGGGGCTGCCCGTTCGACTGCACCTTCTGCTCAGTGACCGCCATGTTCGGCAAGAAGTACCGCTTCCGCAGCGCCGAGAGCGTCATCGCCGAGCTCAAGGACAAACGACCGCAGCTCATCTTCTTCTACGACGACAACTTCGCCGCCAACCGGAAACGCCTCAAGAGACTGCTGCGCATGATGATCGACGAAGGGCTCGCCGTGCCGTGGTCCGCCCAGGTGCGCACCGACGTGGTCCGCGACCAGGAGCTGCTCGAGCTCATGCGCGATTCCGGCTGCCACCTCGTCTACCTGGGTCTCGAGTCCGTCAACCAGGAGACGCTCGACAACTACGAGAAAGCGCAGACCGTCGACGACATCCGCCGCGCGATCAAGGTGTTGCATGAATACGGCATAAAGAGCCACGGCATGTTCGTGCTGGGCGCCGACACCGACGACGTTCAGACGGTGCGGGACACGGTGGCGTTCGCCAGGGAGAACCGCATCGACACCGTGATGCTCAACATCCTCACGCCGCTCCCGGGGACGCAGCAGTTCGAGGAGATGGATGCGGAGGGACGCATCTTCGACAAGCGCTGGGAGCTGTACGACGCCCACCACGTGGTGTTCGAGCCGCGCCGCATGACCCCGTACGAGCTGCAGATGGAGGTCCTCCGCGGCTACATGCGCTTCTATTCGCTGCGCACCTGGCTCAGATACGTGTTTACCTTCCAGTTCACGAAGCGGCTGCTCTTCCACGGCTGGGGTATGGTGATCGTCCGCAACTGGCGCCGCGACGAGCGCAACAAGGCGTTCATCGAGGCCCTCCGGCGCATGTGGCCGCGGCCCACGCCGCGCGGCAGCGTGCGCGGCGTGGCCCAGCGCGTGGACGTCGACTGACGACCCCGAGCGGGCTGCGGACGTGCCCCGGGCGGGCGGCCGCGCTTGTCATCCCGGCGGTGCGGTGTTAAGGTCCGATACTTGAGTCCGGTGAGTGCAGACCACGCAAGCTCACCTCAGCGAGGGCGCAGCGGGGTTGCGCCGCGCCCAAAGGAGGCGACGCAGTGAACGGCAGACCACGGATCACCACGCTCTTCCTCCTCTCCGGCACCCTCCTCTTCTCCCTTCTCTTCACCACTTCCTCCTTCGCCTCCCCGATCAGCAGCAAGAAGGCCCAGTTGCGCGAGGTGCAGGCCAAACTGCAGGCCGTCTACCAGAAGGTCGACGTCGCCGTCGAGAAGTACAACCAGGCCAGGTCGCAGCTCGAGACCGTGAAGAAGCAGATCGGCGAGAACCAGCGGCTGCTCAAGGTCGCCGAGTACAACCTCGAGGTCGCCAACCGGCAGCTCACGGCACGGGCCGAGAACATGTACCGCTCGCGCGACGTGAGCGTCGTCGACGTGCTGTTCGCGGCCAGCAGCTTCGATGACCTCGTCACCCAGCTCAGTCTCATGGAGCGGCTCGGCAACAGCGACGTCGACACCGTGAAGAGCATCGCCGCCTATCGCCAGGACATCAGGGACCGGCGGGTCAAGCTCGACGCCGACAAGAAGGCGGCGGCCAAGCTGGTCGCCGAGGCCGCTGCCCAGAAGGCCGAGGTCGTCGCCCTCGAGAACCGGCTCGAGAGCATGACCGCCGGCATCAAGGCCGACATCCGGCGCCTGCAGGAGCAGGAGGCCGCACGGGCCCGGGCCGCGGCGCAGGCGGCCGCCGCGAACACCGGCACGGGGAGCGGAGGCGGCGGCGGCACTGTCGTCGACCCCGGCGGCTCCGGCCACTCGGCCGTGGTCGCCATCGCCCAGCGCTACCTCGGCGTGCCCTACGTCTACGGCGGCGCCAGCCCGAGCGGCTTCGACTGCAGCGGCCTGGCGATGTACT
>JAAYBE010000348.1 GCA_012719015.1 Actinomycetota bacterium | reverse complement strand
GCGGCGCCGTTGAAGAGGCTGTAGACGAGGTAGCCGTCGCTGCAGACCGTGATGATCACGGCGCCGTTGAGCTGCCGCGGGTTATCCCCGGTGAAGGGGAACTGCGAGGTGAGGTTGACGGCGGACATCCTGGTGGTGGTGCGGTCGGCGACGACCACGGCGGCGCCGCTCACGTTCTGCCCGGACTGGATGATCGTCCGGCTGCCCGTCAGGGGGTTGCGCACCTGGCCGGCGTAGGTGGCGATCAGCTGGTCGCGCAGCGCGATCCGCGGGTTGGCGGCGGGCGGCCGGGGCGGCGTGTCCAGCGAGACGATGTGGGTGATCATGTTGCGGTCGTTGCTCTGGAGCGCGGCCTTCTTGCCCGACTCCCGCGCGCTGAGGTAGGCGGGCATGGCGATCGCCGCCAGGATACCGATGATGATGAACACGACGAGCAGCTCGATGAGCGTGAACCCGTTCTGCCTTGTGCGCCTCTTGAGTGACATCCGACTCCTCCTCGATCCCGGCGCGGCCCGTAGTGGCCGCTGCTCCAACCCTGCCCCGTGGGCGAGGGGCCGGACTGGGTCGTCTGTCTAGCCGGGGGTGCGGAGGCAAAGCAGGGTGCGTCGGCCGGATCGTGCAGCGGGTCGGGAGTGAGCGGCGGGCCCGCTGCGCCTATGATGCGGTCATGACGGCGAAGAAAGACTTGCACATGGCCGCGCGCCTGCTCGCCGCAGGCGAGGCGCGCGCGGCCGCCGACCGCCTGCGCGCTCTCCTGGGCGCGGGCGGGCTCGCGCCCGGGCTCGAGGCCGACGCGCGCTACCTGCTCGGTCGCGCCCTGGCGACCTTGGGCGACCGCGACGGCATGAGCCGCGAGTGGGGGCTGGTGCTGCGCCTCGACGCCGCCGCCGAGCCCCTGCGACCGCTGATGTCCGTGGAGGAGTTCCGCTCCGTCGCCGAGGCGGCGCTGGACGAGCTGCCCCGCGAGCTGCTCGACGAGCTGCGCAACGTGGCTGTGATGGTCGACGAGCGGCCCTCCGCGATGATGGTGGCCGACGGCATCGACCCGCGTATCCTCGGCCTGTATCACGGCGTGCCGCTGAACCGGCGCTCCGTGAGCTTCGGCGCGCCGTACTCCGACACCATCCACCTGTTCCGCGCCAACCTCGAGCGCGCCTGCGCGAGCCGGGACGAGCTGGAGAGACGCATCCGCGTGACGGTGCTCCACGAGACGGCGCACTTCTTCGGCTACTCGGAGGGCCAGCTGCGGAGCATGGGGCTGGCCTGAGGCCGCCGTCACCCCGTCGGCAGGGCGTCGTCTCCCAGGGCGACACGGATGGCGCGCCGCGGGTCGGCATCGGCGCGCCTGACGGGGCTGGGGCCGAGGGCCGCGATGCGCTCGGCGAACGCGCCCGCCGCGGCGGCGAACCCGGCGCCGTCCGGGCCGGGGATGTTGAACATCTCCACGCGTTCGGGCTCCAGGCCGAGCTCGGCGAGGAGCCGCTTGACGTGGTCGACCACCCGCCGTGCCCAGAGGTTGCCGGTCATGAAGGAGCAGTCCCCCTCCAGGCAGCCGACCACCATGACGCCGTCGGCGCCGGCCTCGAAGGCTTTGAGCAGGTGGATCACCTCGAGCCTTCCGGTGCAGGGCAGACGGATCATGTGGACGGCGGGCGGGTGGGCGCGGCGCAGCCCGCCCGCCGAATCGGCCGAGGCGTACCCGCAGTGGTTGCAGGCGAGGCCGATGATCCGCAGCTCGGCCGCGTCGTCCGCGGTCCGCGACCCGGCGTCTCCGTTCTGGGCGTCGCCCATCTCAGCTCACCTCCGTGAACAGCGCTTCTTCGACCGCGAGGATCTGCGCGTCGGTGGAATGGTGCAGCTCGATCGCCTTGACGGGGCATTGGCTCACGCAGATACCGCAGCCCTTGCAGATCGCGGGTTCGATGGAGGCCTTCCTGACCTCGGGATCGATGACGGGCACGCCGAAGGGACAGACGCGCACGCAGGTGAGGCAGGCGACGCACTGGTCCTGGTCGACCTCGCTCACCGTCGCGGCCGCCGTTCGTACCCGCCTCGCCAGCAGTGCGGCCGCGCGACCGGCGGCGGCGTAGGCCTGGGTGATGGCCTCGGGCAGCGATGTGGGGTAGCCGGCCGCGCCGCAGAGGTAGATGCCCTCGCGGGCGAACTCGACCGGGCGCAGGTTGGCGTCCGGGCTCAGGTCGCGGTCGCTGAGGCGGAAGAAGCCGTCGTCGTCGAGCGGGACGCCGAGCAGGGCGGCCAGCGCCTCGGTGCCCTCGCTCGGCACGGTCGGCGTGGTCAGCACGAGCAGGTCGGC
>JAAYBE010000004.1 GCA_012719015.1 Actinomycetota bacterium | reverse complement strand
TGATCGGCGCGTACTGGATCGGCCACCGCGGGATCTTCCTCCTCGTGGAGCGGAGCGACCGGCGGCTGCTCTGGCTCAACCTGCTGCTCCTGTTCTTCATCGTCCTTCTGCCGTTCACGACGTCGCTCGTCGGCGAGCACGGCGATCAACGGATCGCGGTGGCGGTCTATGCGCTGTCGGTCGCGGGCGCCGGCTTCGCCGCCGTCGGGCTGGCGGTCTATGCCCTGGGCGGCCGTCGCCTCTCGTCGTCCGCCGTGGACGAGAGAGAGGTGCGGCTGGCGGTGTGGCGCAACCTCGTCACGGCGCTCGTCTTCGTAGCGTCGCTCGCCCTGCTGCCGCTCGGGACGACCGTGGTCGAGCTCTCCTGGCTCTCCGTCATCGTCGCCTGGTGGCTGGTGCGCCGGCGTCACGCCGGCATCCGGGCGACCTGACCACGACGGACGCTGAGCGCCGACGCGGACGCGCCGCCCGGGACCGGACCGGGCGGAGGGGGCAGGCGCGCGACCAGGGCAAGGAGGTCGCGCGCAGCGCCGCCCGTCATTCACGACGCCGACGTCGTTCACCACATCCCTGATCGGCGGGCACGGAGGCGCCCCGGCGGCGGTGACCCTGTACGCGCTGGCGATCGCGGCGCTGGGATGTAGCATGACGGGCATGGCCGCGTGCGCGCTGCCCGGGGACCGGCTCGGCGGTCGGCACATGAGCGACCGGATGAGACGACACCACATCTGGCGCGGACTGAAGATCGCCGCCGTGTCCCTCGGGCCGCTCGTCCCGCTGCCGCCGGGCGCGAACGTGATCGAGCTGACCTGGCTTGTGGTGATCGTGCTGGAGCAGGTCGTCGCGTATCGTGTGGTCAGGGCCGGCGAGACCCGATCTCGCCGGCGACGGACATGGGGAGACACGGGGAGACGGATGTGAGCGACACACAGAGGCCGCCGATCGAGCCTATCGAGCCGGCGTTCACGCGTACGTACCACTCGGCTGCTCAGCTCGACAGGCTCAAGCAGGCGACGCTGGACATCCTCGAGACGGTCGGGGTGCGCATCCGCAGCAGCAGGGCGCTCGACATCCTCGAGGAGGCGGGAGCGGCGATCGACCGGGCGACCGAGGTCGTCAAGCTGCCTCCGGACCTGGTGCTCGAGGCGATGGACAGGGCGCCGCGGCGCTTCGTCCTCGGCGCCCGCGACGCGAGCTGCGACATCGCCGTCGGCGACGGCCGCACCTACTGCACCACGGACGGGTGCGGCGTGGAGGTGGTCGACTTCCGCACGCGGGAGCGCCGCCCGTCGACGAAGGCCGACCTCGCCGACATCACCCGCCTGCAGGACGCCCTCTCGAGCATCTCCTTCTGGTGGCCGACCGTGAGCGCCGGCGACTGCGGCGAGACGGCACAGCTGCACGAGCTCGATGCCGGCTGGAACAACACGGTCAAGCACCTGCAGGGCATGGTCAACGGCGGGCGGGAGGCTCGCTACGCCGTGGAGATGGCCACCGTGATCGCCGGCGGGGCCGAGGAGCTGCGCCGCCGGCCGGTCCTCAGCGGCCTCATCGGCACCGTCTCTCCGCTGGTGATCGACGAGGACGCCATGGAGGCTGCGCTGGTGTTCGCCGCCGCCGGGGTGCCGGTCGCCTGGGTGACCATGCCGACCCTCGGCACCACGGCGCCGGCGACCAAGGCCGGCGCCTACGCCCTCGGGTCAGCCGAACTGGTCGCCGCCACCGTCGCGCTGCAGCTGGCGAGCCCCGGAGCGCCGGTGCTGCACTCCACCATGCAGAGCTGGGCCGACCCGCGGTCGGGCAACTTCATCAGCTTCCCGCTCGACGGGCGCACACGCGCGTTGGGCACCGAGCTGGCCCACCACTGGGGCGTGCCCGCGGAGTCGGCCGCCTGCGGGACTGATTCGCCGACCCCGGGCACCTGGCAGGCCGGCGTGGAGGAGGCGCTCGACCTCGCTCAGGTGGCGTCAGAGGGCTCCGAGCTGCTTCCGAGCATCGGGCTCGTGAACGTGTACACGCTGTTCTATCCGGAGCACCTGATCCTCGGTGACGACATCTACCGTCGTGCCCGCTACGCGGTCATGGACATCGATCTCGACGACGAGGAGATGGCGCTTGAGGCGATCGCCGAAGTCGGACCCGGGGGACACTTCCTCGGTAATCGGCATACGCGTCGGCACATGCGCGCGGCGGTCGTGCCGGCGCTCACGCACCAGCTCGCCGCGGACGGGTCCTTGCGCGACCCGGTCGAGGTCGCGCGCGAGCGCGCCGAGGAGCTCTGGCGTGACTACCGTCCGGAGCCGCTCGAGGCCGACAAGGCCGCCGAGCTGACCAGGATCCTCAGCGCCGCCGACGCCGCCCTGGGGTCGCGAGGCGCCTGACATGGAAGCCTTGGACCGCGGCGGAGGGGCAGGTCGCGAAGCGGTCGCCCGCGCCGAGGCCCTGCTGCGGCGGATCGAGGCGCTGGGCAGCGAGGAGGCCCGCGCGGGGATGGCGCGCTACGGCATCCGCACCGACGACGCCTTCGGCGTGTCGGTGTACGAGCTGCGCCGGATCGCCAGGGAGCTCGGGTCCGACCACGAGCTGGCGCTGGCCCTGTGGGCGACCGGCAACCACGAAGCGCGCCTGTTGGCCGGCATGGTCGACGACCCCGCGCTGGTCACTGCGGAGCAGATGGACGCCTGGGCGGCGGAGTCCGGCTCCTGGGACGTCTGCGACCAGGTCACGTCCAACCTCTTCGACAAGACGCCGCTCGCCTGGGAGAAGGTGGACGAGTGGAGCGCCGCCGGGGACGAGTGGGTCAAGCGGGCGGCGTTCGCCACGGCCGCCGCCCTCGCCGCACAGGACAAGGCGGCGGCCGACGAACCGTTCCTCAGGATCCTCGAGCTGTGCCGCCGCGAGGCGGGCGACGACCGCAACTACGTGAAGAAGGCGGTCAACTGGGCCTTGCGCAACATCGGCAAGCGGAACCTCCGGCTGCACGCGGCGGCGGTGGCCACGGCCGAGGCCATCCTGGCCGAGGCGGAGACGCGCGCCGCCGCCGACCGCAGGGACCCGGCCGCCCGCAGCGGCCGCTGGATCGCGCGGGACGCACTGCGCGAGCTGCGTCGCGAGAGCACGCTGGAGCGGATCCGTCGTCGGTCTCCGTAGCGCAGCCGGACGGCGCGTAGTACCGTAGGGACTCGCACGCGGCGCATCGCCCACCGTCGGCCAAGGGGGTCGGATGCCGGTCGCCGAGACCAACGCCTCGTTCGACGCCCTCCAGCGGCGCCATCCCCGCATCCTCCGGGCGATCGCCTGGCTGCGCATGCATCCGGTGCTCTGCAGCGTCGCCGGCTCCATCGGCATCGCAGCGGTGTTCCTCGCGGACGTGATGCACCCGGAGTACCTGGTGGACGGGCTCTATGCGGTCCCCCTGCTCTTCCTGGCTCTCGCGGTGCACTGGCGCGCCGTCGCCTTCGCCGTGGCCGTGGCGGTGGCGCTCTCGGCCCTCGTGTTCTTCTGGGAAGGTCCGATCGACGCGGATCGGTGGCTGCTGCTGCTCTACTTCGCCGCCGTCGGCGCCGCCCTCGTGATGGTCTCCTACCTCATCCGGCGGCTGACGACGGCCACCGAGCACGCGGTGCTGCGCGCCCAGCTCTTCGAGGCCGGCGCCGACGTCCTCGGCGGCGGAGGCTCAGGCGACGACCTCGACCAGCTGCTCGTCTACGCGCTCGACCGTCTCGGCGAGCAGCTCGAGGCCGGCGAAGGCGTCCTGCTGCTGCTCGAGGGCGACGGGTGGCGCGGCCGCGCCGGCTTCGGTCTCGGAATGGACCCCCGGGAGTTCACGGCGCCTCTCGAAGAGGTCCCGCTCGCCGCACAGGCGCTGCGCGCCGGCGCGGCGCTCACACGCGACTTCGCGCAGGGCGACCCGTCACCGCTGGCGCCGCTGGCCGTCCACCTGCGGCTGGAGCGCGTCCTGGTGCTGCCCATGCGCTCGCTGGAGCGCGAGGTCGGCGTGCTCGTGTACAACCGGCGGCAGGACGCGGGCGAGTACAACGGCGAGCAGATCACGCTCGGCGAGGGCCTCGCCCGATACCTCGGCGCCACCGTCGACAACGTGCGCCTCATGGCCGAGCTGGAGAGGCGGCGCCGCGACCTCGAGCTGGTGCGCGACTCCAGCCTGGACTTCGCCCAGAGCGGCGACGTGGACGACCTCCTCCAGGCGCTGACGGTGAGGCTGGTCGAGGCGCTGGACGTGCCCGCCTGCGAGATCCACGAGGTCGACGCGGGGGCGGGCGTCATGCGCACCCTGGTCAGTTACGAAGACGGCGTGTTCGACGCCACGGAGTGGAGAGGGAGGGAGTACGCGATCGATGACTTCGCCACCAATGCGACGGCCGTCCGCAGCCGCCGGCCGGTGATCGTCGCGTCGCGGGAGGACCCCCGGCTGAACCGTGCCGAGCGTGACCTGATGAGCCGGTTCGGCTACAACGCCGAGCTTGTCATCCCGCTCCGCATCCGGGAGCACGTGCTGGCCCTCGCCGAGCTGAGAGACCGCCGCGAGGGCCGCGACTTCTCCGACGAGGAGGTGGAGCTGGCGCGGAGCATCTGCCGGTTCGCCGGCCTGGCGATCGAGAAGGCGCGCATCTTCACCGAGGTGCAGGACACGGCCGAGCGGCGGAACCGCCTCGCTCGCCGCCTGCAGCGGCTGCAGTCGTTCACGCTCGACCTCAACCGGCGGCTCGACCGCGCCGACCTCGGGGAGGTGCTTGACGAGGTCACGCGCGCCGCGGTCGACCTGCTCCAGGCGGGCAGTGCAGCGGTGGTCGCGGGGGCCGGCGGTTATCTCGTGGCGCGCTCGCTGGCGGTCGCCGGCCGCCCGGCAGCGAACCTCGCCGCAGCCGCCGAGGCCGATCTGCTCGCGCGCTGCAGGCGGGCCGGGATGTCGGGGGACGGGGCAGACGCCGGCGTCGCGATCCTCACAGGGGGCGGGCAGCGCGACACCACCCTCATCGCTGCGGCGTTGGAGGGGGAGGCTACGCCGCAGCCGCTGGCGCTGGTGGTCGCCGACAAGGAGCTCGGCGAGTTCGACGACGAAGACAGGCTCCTGCTGGGCACACTGGCGGCGCAGCTCGACGCGAGCATGCACAACTCGCTCGCCTACCAGCGTGAGCACGCCATCGCCGAGACCTTCCAGGAGGCGCTCCTGATGGACCCGCCGGCGGTCCCCGGGATCGAGGTCGGCGTCCGCTATCGCGCCGCCACGGACGCGGCGCGTGTCGGCGGCGACTTCTACGACATCGTCTCCCTCGGGCCGGGTCGGCTCATGATCATCGTCGGCGACGTGTGCGGCAAGAGCCTCGCCGCGGCCGCCCAGTCGGCGGTGGTCCGCTACATGCTGCGCGCCTACGCCGCCGAGGGGTCGCCGGGGGAGGCGCTCTCCCGGCTGAACGCGGCGGTGATCGCGCAGACGCCCAACCAGCCGTTCGTCACCCTCGTCGTGGCCTACGTCGACGTGGCGCGCCACGTGTTCGAGTACGCCTGCGCCGGTCATCCGCGCCCGGTGGCGCTCGCCGGGCAGGGCGTGTTCCCGGTGCCGGAGGAGGGCGGCGTCCCGATCGGCGTGTTCCTCGGGGCGACGTACCCGACCAACCGCGCCGTGCTGCCTGACGACTCGTGCGTCGTCCTCTACACCGACGGGATCACGGAGGCCCGCCGCGACGGCGCGCTCTTCGGCGAGGAGCGGCTGCTGCAGACCGTGCGCGCCAACCTGTCGCTCGGCGCACGGGACCTGGCCGACACACTCCTCGAGGCCGTCAGGGAGTACTCGGGCGGCGTGCTCGCGGACGACTGCGCCGCCGTGGTCGTCAAGCTGCCCTAGACGGCGGCTTGAGGCGGCCGTCCGGTCGCCGGCGGACGCTCAGGAAGCGCGCGAACGCCTCCGCGTCGACGAACCCGAGCAGACGGCCGCCCCGGTCCACGACGACCGCCCTGTCGGCCTCCTTCTCGCGCAGCAGGCGCAGGACGTCCGCGGCGCCGGTCTCCGGGGTCACCGTCGGCAGGTCCGCCGTCGGCGTCATGACGTCGCGCACACGGTCGTGGTCGTAGCGGTCCGGCGCGGTACGCTCCAGATCCCGGACGCACATCAGGCCGCCGTACTCGGCGTCCGGATCCTCCGGCGCAACCGGCAGGCAGCGTGTGTCCCAGTCGCGCAGGCGGTCGCGTGCCGCCCAGGCCAGCGTCATGTACGGCGAGAGCCAGCCCCGCGGGGTCGTCATGAGCCGCCGCGCCGACACTCCGGTCAGGAGGTCCTCGACCACGGTCTGACGGGCCGTCGCCCGTGCCGCTTGGATCAGCATCCAGCCGACGAGGATCAGCCAGACGCCGCCGAGACCGCCGGCGACAAGGATCTGGCCGGTCCCCAGGGCGATGAAGAGCCACGCGAACGCCTGACCGACCCCTGCCGCCCAGACGGTCGCGCGCACGCGGTCGCCGGTGATCCGCCACAGGAGCGCGCGGAGCACCCGTCCGCCGTCCATAGGGAAGCCGGGCAGGAGGTTGAAGGCGACGAGGACCGCGTTGACCACGCCGAGGTACGTGAGCAGGGCGACGAGTTGGTCCGGGCCCGGCACCAGGGAGGCGGCGCCGAGCGAGCCGCCGGCGATCGCCACGCTCACCAGCGGTCCGGCGACGGCCATCCAGGCCTCGCGGCCCGGGGAGTCCGGCTCGCGGCCCAGCCGGGCCACTCCGCCGAGGAGGAACAGGGTGATGCCGCTCACGGGGACGCCCTGGGACCGCGCCACGAGCGAATGGCCCAGCTCGTGCGCGACCACCGAGGCGAAGAGCAACAGGGTCGCGGCGACGGCGATGCCCCATGTCGTCGTCAGACCCCACTCGGGGTGGGCGCGCGGGAAGAAGCCGGTCGCCAGTGTGGAGGCGAAGAAGACCAGCACGAAGAACCAGCTCGGATGGACGGCGAGCTCGATGCCGAAGAGGCGGCCGACCCTGATACCGGTCATCGATCCTCCTCACGACGCCTCCACTTAATGTCTTCCACGTGCCAAACACGGGACGAGACGAAGCGGCGCGGGTCCGCCGGCGACGGTCGCCGGCGGCCTACGACGGGCGCGGCGGTGCTCAGGGGGCGCTGACGACCGTCGACATGGCGTCGGCCACGGCGAGGACGGACGCCCGACGGCCGAGGCGTGCGTCCTCGACGGCGAGGGCGGCGGCGATGGAGTCGAACGCCGCCACGCCGAGGTGCGCGAGCGGCGCGAGCAGTCCGGGGTCGGCCGCGCCGACGACGGCCAGCCGGTGCCTCTCGAGCACACGCGCCAGGACGAAGGAGCGCTGACCGCCCGGTCCCAGCGCGTCCCGCAGGCCGCGCGCGAGCAGTTCGTCCGGCGACCGCGCGGCGGAGAGCACGGCGAGGAAGTTGCGCTCGCCGGGTCCGTCGCCGGCGCCAGCCGGCAGATCGGCGCACAGGACGATGAGGCCGCCGTCGGCGACCGCGGGCCGGGCGGCGAGGCCGAGGTACGTCGCCGCGCGGCTCGCCTGGTACAGGTTGTCGCTCTTGGGCGCCGGGACGCCGGCGACCACGACGTCGTAGCGGCGCGAGCAGTGGCGCACCCACTCTGGCGCCGCGTCACGTGCCAGCGCCGCCTGGACGACGGCGGGGTCGCCGGCGCGGACGGCCGCGGCCGCCCCGCCGGCCGTGACCAGATTGACGGCCCAGGCGAGCGGCGTGCGCGCGGCGATCTCCCGCAGCGTCGCCTGGAACGGGTTGCCGCGCAGGCGGGCGACGGTGACGCCCGGCCTCGAGATGAACGCCGGGCGATGCGTCCAGGCGATCGTCTCGCGCCCCGCGCATCCGATGGCGACGCCCTTCACCCCGCCGGAGAACCCCGCGTACAGGTGCGGTTCGACCACGCCGACCGTGACCGCGAGGTCCGCCTGCGCCAGCCGGCGGACGATGCGCACCGGGGCGCCCAGTGTGGTCTCGCCGAGGTCCACGGTC
>JAAYBE010000045.1 GCA_012719015.1 Actinomycetota bacterium | reverse complement strand
GCGGCGCTGCTGCTGGCGGCCATGTGGGCCCCGGTGAGCGCCGTCGCCGACGACCCTGAGGCGTCCCCGTCCGGCTCCCCCGCGGGCGCCGCCGGCAAGGTCGTCATCCAGATCGGCTGGAACCAGAACCTCGACAGCCTCAACCCGTTCATCGGATACCAGAACGTCTCGTACGCGGTCTACGGGCAGAACTACGACTACCTGCTGCGCTACGGCCCCGAGTCGATCGACCCCGTCCCGGGGCTGGCCGAGAGCTGGGAGCTCTCCGACGACGGTCTCACCTGGACGTTCCACCTGCGCAAGGACGCCGTCTGGCAGGACGGCGAGCCGCTCACCGCCCGCGACGTGGCCTTCACCTACAACTACGTGATTGACAACAAGCTGGGCGCCTTCTCCAACTACGCCAAGAGCATCGACCACGTGACCGCGGCCGACGACTACACCGTGCTGATGGAGTGTGTGCAACCCAAGGCCGACATGCTGCAGGCCACCGTGCCGATCTTTCCCGAGCACATCTGGAGCAAGGTCAAGCCCTCAGAGGCAGAGCGCAAGTTCCAGAACTCCCCGCCCTGCATCGGCAGCGGCCCGTGGCAGGTCGTGGAGTGGAAGAAGAACCAGTACGTGCGCATGGTCGCCAACAAGCGCTACTGGGGCGGCGCTCCCAAGGCCGACGAGCTGATCTTCCGCTTCTACACCAACTGGGACACCATGGCCATGGACCTCAAGAGCGGCGAGATCGCCTACGCGCAGGTCCCGCCGGCCCAGTTCACCGCCTTCTCCGCCCTGCCCGGCTTCGGGGTCAACGAGGCGGCCGCCTCCAACGCCTGGGAGAACCTGGGGTTCAACTGCTACACCGGTCCTTCCAAGGGCGACCCCGCCTGCGCCGACCCCGCCTTCCGCCGCGCCCTCAACTGGGCGGTGGATCGGGACAAGATCGCCGAGGTGGCCTTCTTCGGCCACGCGGTACCCGCGACCAGCATCCTGATGGACGGCTTCTGGAAGGACCCCGACTACCACTGGGTGCCGACCGACGCCCAGCGGTACAGCTTCGACCTGGAGCGCGCCGCGCAGGAGCTGGACGCCGCCGGGTACAGGGACGCCGACGGCGACGGCGTGCGCGAGGGCAAGGACGGCAAGCCGCTCAAGCTGCGCCTCTGGGCCGTGTCGGAGAAGCCCGAGTACACCGGGGCCGCCAAGCTGATCGCCTCGTGGTTCGAGGAGGTCGGCGTGGGCGTCAAGATGGAGACGCTGGACGACGGCGCCGTGAGCCAGGGAATCTACAACTACGTCGACGACGTCTTCACGCCCGACTACGACATGTTCATCTGGGGCTGGTCCGGCGACACGGACCCGACCTTCCCGCTCTCGGTGTTCCTCACCGAGCAGATCGAGGACTGGAGCGACTGCGCCTGGTCGAACAGGGAGTACGACGGGCTCTTCGAGCGGCAGGCGGTGGCGATCGACCCCGTGGAGCGCCAGAAGATCGCGTGGCGCATGCAGGAGATCCTCTACGAGGAGTCACCCTACATCGTGCTCGTGTACCCGCGGACGCTGGAGGCCTACGACACGGCGCACTGGCGGGGTTGGGTCAAGGACCCGGGCGCGAACGGCTCGGTCCACAACGGATGGAGCTTCCTGGCGCTCGAGCCGGTCGGCACGGCGGCGGCCGAGGGCGGAGGAGCGGGCTGGCGCTGGCCGGTTGTGGGCGTCGCCGCCGTGGCGGTCGTGGCGCTGGCCTGGCTGCTGCTGCGCCGCCGCGGGGGGCACGCCGACGAGGAGGCCTGAGTGCGGGGCGCCGCGTCCGCGGCGGGGCGCAGCACGCCGCGGCGCCGCGCGGTAGACTGGGGTGGTGCGTCCGTCCCGTCCCCAGCCCCACCGCGCGCCGTCCGGGCGCGAAGCCGCGCCGTCGAGGCTCCGCGGCGCCGTGCGCGACGTCGTGCGGCCGCTTGGAGGGTGGAGCACGCCGGCCGGGCGCGGCTACATCCTGCTCGCCGTCATGACCCTCGCGTTCGGCTTCGCGCTGAACACGAGCACGACCGTGACCACCAACTACTTCACGGACGTGCTGCACTTCACCGGTCCGCAGTTCGGCTACATCACGGCGATCAGGGAGGTCCCCGGGTTCCTGCTGATCGTCGTCACGGCGCTGCTGTACCGCATGTCGCAGCAGCGCCTCACAGCCCTGGCGCTGGTCGTCTTCGCGGTGGGTCTCGCCGGGTTCGTGCTGGCCACCGGGTTCTGGTCGGTCGTCCCGTGGGTGGTCCTCGGGAGCCTGGGCTTCCACACCGTCATGCAGACGCAGTACGCGCTCGGCATGAACCTCACCGAGGAATCGCGCAGCGGTCGTGTCCTCGGCGTCATGGCCGGCATCACCCAGGCCGGGGCGCTCGTCGGCATGGGGGCGGTGTTCTTCGTCTTCCTCAAGTGGCCGCAGTTGTACCACGAGGTCTTCATCGCCTGCGCGGTCATCGCGCTGCTGGGCGGGGTCGCCATCTTCGGCTTCCCCCATCTCCACGAAGGCCGGCCCCTCCGGGTGCAGATGCCGCGCCAGCGCATGGTCCTCGCGCGTGACTACCGCTACTACTACGTGCTCAGCATCCTCGACGGCGCGCGGCAGCAGCTGTTCTTCTCTTTCGGCCTCTGGGTCCTCGTCAGCCACTTCGGGATGGGGGTGTCCGGGATCTCGCTGGTGGTGATCGTCTCCACCGTCGTGGCGATGGCCTTCTCTCCGTGGGCGGGGCGCATGATCGACCGCCGCGGCGAGCGCTGGACCCTCTCGGCCATCAACGTCGCCTACATCGTGGCGCTCGGCGGCTACGCGCTGATGGACAATCTGTGGCTGGCCTGCGCCTTCTACGTGCTCTACAGCTTCATCGCCCCGTTCTCGCCGATCGGCGCGGCCACGTACCTGCGCAAGATCGCCGTGCCCCAGGACATCGCCCCCAGCCTCGCCATGGGGGTCACGCTGATGCACGCGACGGCGATCGTGGTGCCGGTGGTCGCCGGCGTGATCCTCAACTTCGTGGGGTATCAGGTCCCGTTCTTCATCGGCTGCGGGTTCGCGCTGGTGGCCGCGCTGGTCACCCTGCGGCTGGACCCGCGGCGGCAGCGCTCGGCCGCGCGGGCGGCGCTCGACGACGCGGCCGCCGGCGCCACCGCGGACGAGGCGGCCGGTTGTCAGGCCGTGGGGGCCTGAGACGTGGCCGGCGACCTGAACCTCGACGGCGTCCGCGGCCTGCTGCTCGACATGGACGGCGTGCTCGGTGTCGCCTCGACGCCGCTTCCGGGCGCCGCGGCGGCGGTGACGCGCCTGCACGCCGCCGGCGTGCCCCTGCGCCTCGTCACCAACACCACCGCGATGGCCCGGGCGCGGTTCGCCGCGCTGCTGCGCGCCGCCGGCTTCCCCTTCGCCGACGAGGAGGTCCTCACGGCCTCGGTGCTGGCGGCCGCCTGGCTGCGCGAGGAGCGCCCTGGCGCCCGGGTGCTCCTGCTCGGCGACGCCCGGCCGGAGGATCTCGCCGGAGTCGAGCTCGTCGGGGCGGAGGAGGCGCCGGACGTGGTCCTGCTCTCCGGCGCCGACGACTCGTTCAGCTACGGGACCTTCAACCGCGTGCTGGCCCTGCTGCGCGGCGGCGCCGAGCTGGCGGCCATGCACCGCAACCTGCTGCGGATCGGCGTCCACGGCGAGGAGCTGGACGCCGGCGTCCTGCTGCTCGGCCTCGAGGCCGCCACGGGGCTCGAGGCCGTGGTGTTCGGCAAGCCGGCGGCCGGCGCCTTCCGCGCCGGCCTCGCCTCGCTCGGCCTGCCGGCCGGGCAGGTCGCCATGGTCGGCGACGACGTGGAGAACGACGTCCTCGCCGCCCAGGCCCTCGGCATCACCGGCGTGCTGGTGCGCACGGGCAAGTTCAGTGAGGAGCGGCTGGCCCGCGCCTCGCACGCGCCGGACCTCGTGGTCGACTCGATCCGCGACGTGCCCGGGCTGCTGGGCCTGTGACCCGGCCTGTGACCGCGCCGCCTTCCGCGGCGGGTGTGCGTTCCCACGCCGGCGGGGAAGATTCTCTGCGGTGGGTGTGAAGTTCATCGTCCGGGACCCCGGCCGACCGGCCGGTCCGCACGACAGCGAAAGGGGCGTGGCGACATGGGTGTGGTAGTCCTCGGCATCTTCATCATCCTGGTCGTGTTCATCGTGATCGCGGTCCTCTCCGGCATCCGCATCGTCCGCCCCACCCACCGCGGTCTGGTGGAGCGCCTGGGCAAGTACAACCGCTACGCCCTGCCCGGCATCCACCTCACGATCCCGTTCGGCATCGAGCGCATCTACCGGGTGGACATCCGCGAGACGCTGGTCGACGCGACTCCGCAGACGATCATCACCAACGACAACCTCAACGCGCGCGTCGACGCGCAGGTCTACCTCAAGGTCAAGGACGACGAGGAGAGCGTCAAGGCGTCGCAGTACAACGTGGCCAACTACCAGGTCCAGATCGTGCAGCTGGCCCGGACGACGCTGCGCAACATCATCGGCACCCTGAGCCTCAAGTCGGCCAACAGCGAGCGGGGGCGGATCAACGAGGAACTGCGCCGCACGCTGCGCACCGAGACCGCCAACTGGGGCATCGAGATCCTGCGCACCGAGCTCAAGGAGATCGACCCGCCGGCGGACGTGCAGGACACGATGAACAAGGTCGTCAAGGCCGAGAACGAGAAGATCGCCGCGGTGGACTTCGCCACCGCGACCGAGACGCAGGCCGACGGCGCCCGGCGCGCCTCGATCAAGCAGGCGGAGGGCGTCAAGCAGGCCAAGATCCTGGCCGCCGAGGGCGAGGCCGAGGCGATCCGCGTGGTCAACGAGGCCGCCGACCGCTACTTCGTCGGCAACGCCCAGGTGCTGCGCAAGCTCGAGACGGTGGAGAAGGCGTTCTGGCAGAACGCCAAGATCGTGCTGCCGGCCGACGGCGACCTGGTCAACGTGATCGGCGACCTGGCCGGCATCGCGCCGCTGCCGCAGAAGCAGGCGGCGCCCCAGCAGGAGAGGTAGTCAGGCGACGGCGGCGGCCCGTGTGTGTCCGGGCCGCCGCCGTCGCCTGCGTGCGTCACGCGCGCCGGCGCGGCACCACGAGGATGGGGATCTCGCTGTGGTGCAGCAGCTTGAGCGCGGTCGATCCGAGGAAGGCGGCCGTGACCACGCTCTGTCCGTGGCTGCCGACCACGATCGCGGCCGCGTCCTTCTCCCGCGCGGCCGCGAGGAGCACGTCCACGGCCGGCCCCTCGCGGGCCTCTCCCGCAGCCGGCACGCCCGCGGCCGTGAGCTGCCCGACGGCGTCGGCGACCTGCGCCTCGCAGGCGGCGCGCACGAGGTCGATGTGCTGGTCGTACTCCGCCGTGATCATCAGCGGCGAGTCGGTCATGCCCATCGGCACGTACCCGATCGAGAACTCGTAGGCGCTGACGACGAACACCTCCCCGTCGTCCAGATGGCCGGCGAGGTCGACGGTGTGCGCCAGGGCCCGCTTGCCGTCGTCGGATCCGTCGTAGCCCAGAACGAGAGTGGTCGGCATCGTGGCCTCCTCCTGACGTGGTCCCTGCCCCGACTATTGCACATCGGC
>JAAYBE010000347.1 GCA_012719015.1 Actinomycetota bacterium | reverse complement strand
GGCCGCGCTGCTCGACATCAAGCGGCGGCCGGCGGAGGGGATCAGGGGCCCCAAGTGGATGTGGCGCGCGGCGGCGTTCGTCAGCTTCGTCGGACCACTCTCCTACTTCATCTGCGGGCGGCGGCGCACGGAGCCTGTGTGAACGACGCCGGTCGCACGTGCGAGGAGCAGCGTCCCCGGGACGAGACGGACTGGAACGCCGAGTGGGCGCGGCTGAGTGAGCAGGGCGGGCCGGTCCGCGATGCCGCCTTCTGGGACCGCCGCGCGCCGGACTTCCGCGGCGGCGCCGAGGATTCGCCCTACATCGCGGGGTTCCTCGACCACATGGCCGCCCTGCCCGGCGAGAGCGTCCTCGACGTGGGCTGCGGCACCGGCGCGCTGGCGCTGCCGCTGGCGCGCGCCGGGCACCCGGTGACCGGCGTCGACTTCTCGCGCGGCATGCTGGACGTGCTCGAGCGGCGCGCTGCGGACGAGGGGCTGTCGAACGTGACCACCGTGCGCGCCGCGTGGACGGACGACTGGCGCGCCTCCGGCGTCCCCGCGGCCGACGTGGTGATCGCCTCGCGCTCGCTCGCCGTCCGCGACCTGCGCGCCGCCCTGGAGAAGCTCACGTCCCACGCGCGCCGCCGCGTCTGCGTCACACTGCCCGAGGACGGCCTCTTCTTCGGGCAGCTCCTCGCGCACGCGGCGGTGGGGCGTCCGGTCGCCCGCCGGGGTGACCGCCCGACCGCCGTGGGGGTGTTGCGCCAGATGGGGATCGAGCCGGAGGTCAAGCTGCTCACGTACGCCAGCGCGGACGGCCACGAGACCCGGGAGGCCGCCTTCGAGTCGCTGCGCAGCAGAGTCGAACCCGAGGACGAGCGTGAGGAAGAGGCGCTGCAGCGCTACGCAGCGGAGCGCCTGGTCGCAGCGCCCGATCATGACCGCGGCATCGTCTGGCGCCTCGAGCCTCCCGTCGTCGTGCGGTGGGCCTTCCTCGCCTGGAGCACGGCCGGATCGTGAGGCGCTCGGGCGGCGCCGGGCCCGCGCGAGGGAGCGTGACCGGCGCCGCCATGTCGGCCTGCCGTCTCCTCAGGATCTGAGAGGCGGGTCTCAAGCCGCGCCCGAGCATCTGCTACGATGAAGGTCGCTGGTCCTCCCGGAGCTCGTGGGGTAGTTGCGCCCGGAGGGCACCGGGAGGAGGTGCGCCGCCCCCGGCCGTACGCCGGCGGCTCACGCGAGCCGTCCGTGACGTCGGGCGCGGGGGCGCCGAAGGAGGAGGCCCGCATGCCTTCGCGTCGCCCACGGCTTCTGGCCGCCTCTCTCGCCCTGCTCGCCGGTCTGCTTGCAGTGACCGCCTGTGTGGCGGCGGCAAGCCCCACGGCCGCCGCCCCGCCGGCCACGCCCGCCGTCCCCGCCCCACCGGCCAAGTGGACCGTGATGGTCTACATGTGCGGCGACAACAACCTCGAGAAGTGGGTCTCGCACGACATCAACAAAGAGATGGCCGCGGTGGGCTCCAGCGAAGACGTGCAGGTCGTCGTCCTCGCCGACCGCACGCCCGGCTACAGCACGGCCGACGGAGACTGGACGGGCACCCTCGTCTTCAACGTCACCAAAGGGATGAAGGCCACCCCCGACCAGGCGGTGGCCGACTGGGGCGAGCGCGACATGGGATCGCCGCAGACGCTCATCGACTTCGTCACCTGGACGCGCGCCAACTACCCCGCCGAGCGTTACGCCCTCTTCCTCTGGGACCACGGCTGGGGCTGGTGGCCGGGCAACACCATGCAGGACCGCACCAGCAACGACTACCTCGACATGCACGAGCTGCGCCACGCGCTCGAGGCCGTGGACGGGGTGAACATGATCGGCATGG
>JAAYBE010000346.1 GCA_012719015.1 Actinomycetota bacterium | reverse complement strand
TCGTCGAGGCTGATGTAGACCATGACGCCGGCCACCCCGGCGAAGAGGACGCCCATGAGCGATTGCGGTACCTCCCCTCCGGCGCCGCCGAGCAGGAGGACGATCACCACGTAGGCGACGATCGCGCCGACGGGCTCCGCGAGGCCGCTGAGCAGGGAGTAGACGAACGCCCGGGCCCGCCTGCCCGTGGCGTAGTAGATGGGCACCGACACGCTGATGCCCTCCGGGATGTTGTGCAGCGCGACGGCGACGGCGACGGCGACGCCCAGGCCCGGGTCGTGGAGGGCGGCCAGGAAGGTCACGAGCCCCTCGGGGAAGTTGTGGATCCCGATCGCCAGCGCGGTGAACAGGCCCATACGCATGAGTCCGCGGTGGTGCGCCGTGTGATCGTGCGACCCCAGGCAATCGTACGTCACGCCCGGCCTCAGGCACTCCTTCGGCGCCTCCGCCGACCCGTCGTGGAGCGGGGCGATCTCGGCCTCCGCATGCACCTCGTGCGGGTTCTCCGCCGCCGGGATGAGCGTGTCGATGACGAAGATGAGCGTCATCCCGACGAAGAAGGCGAGGGTGTTCACCGCGTATCCGGCGACCTCGCCGTGCTCCTGCATGAGGGCGGCGGCCCCTTTGGTGAAGACCTCCACGAAGGAGACGTACAGCATGACGCCGGCCGAGAAGCCCGTCGCGACCGAGAGGAAGCGGTAATTGGTCCGCTTGGCGAAGAAGGCGATGGCACTGCCGACGCCCGTCGCCATTCCGGCGAACGTGGTCAGCGCCAGTGCCGTCCAGACGTTGTCCACCCACGACTCCTTCGAGGCCGTCTGCCGTGCGTCAGCATACCGTCGCCGACGCGCGCACGCTCACGGGAGGCGGCGGCGTCCCGTCCTCACCGCGCCACCCCCCGGCGGAAGCACGCCTGAGGTCGACGCCGGGTGGACTGCGGAGCAGACGGGGGCGCGACGAGGAAGGTCGCCTCAGCGCCCGTAGCCGTCGGCGTACCGGGCGCAGAGGTCGACGTAGATCTGCTTGAAGCGCCGCCACTCGGCCCGGTACGGCTCGTCGACCACCCGATCGAGGAGGCGGGCCGGCACGCCGGCGGCGATCCGTCCCGCCGGCACCACGGCGCGCTGCCGGACCACCGCGCCCTCGGCGACGACCGCCCACTCGCCCACCTGCGCCCAGTCGCTGACCACCGCGTTCATGCCGACGACGGAGTAGTCTCCGAGCGACGCGACGTTGTGGACGACGCACCCATGGCCCAGCGTGACCCAGCGGCCGATGGTACAGGTCTCCCCGGGACGCGCGTGCACCACGGCGTTGTCCTCCACGGCGCAGCAGTCGCCGAGGACGATGGAGCCGTAGTCTCCGCGCAGACGGGCGCCCGGCCCGATCCAGCAGCGGGTCCCGAGGACGACCTGACCGAGGATCTCGGCCGACGGGTGCACCCAGCAGCCGTCACCGATGTGCGGGGTCCTGCCCTCGAAGCTCGCGACGGTCACGCGGGTCCCGCGCGGGTCAGCTGACGCCCTCGGCCAGCTCCGCCTGCTGGGCGAGGCTGCCGAGAAGGACGGCGCGCATCGTGTCGAGCGCCGAGATCACGCGTTCGTCGGCCAGCGAGTAACGGATGCTGACGCCGTCGCGCTCGTTGTTCACCAGCCGTTGCTCACGCAGCATCTTGAGGTGCCGCGACACGGTCGGCTGCGGCACCTTGAGCGCCTCGGTGAGTTCGCTGACCGTCTTGGGACCCTCGTGCAGCTCGTACAGGATCAGGATGCGCTTGGGGTCGGCCAGCGCCTGACAGATGCTCGCGTGCATCTGGTTCACTTCGCGTTCGAGACGTTCTTCCAACTCAC
>JAAYBE010000345.1 GCA_012719015.1 Actinomycetota bacterium | reverse complement strand
GGTGTCCGGGCGCGGCTCACCGTGCTCGAGCGGCTCGGCGAGCCCGACGAGCGCATCACCACGGGCGCTGCGGCGCGCATCGCGGCCCAGGTGTTCGACGGCCTCTCGGTCGTCGTCGTCGACCGGGAGGAGGCGACATGAGCGCCGTCCCGCCAGGCCTGCCCGACGGGCTGTTCGTGCGCGGGGACGTCCCGATGACCAAGCGCGAGGTGCGCGCCCTCACCATGGCGTTCGCCGCGCTGCGGCCGGAGGACGTCGTCCTCGACGTCGGCGCCGGCACCGGCAGCCTCAGCGTCGAGGCGGCGCTGCTCTGCCCGCGGGGCAGGGTCGTGGCGCTGGAGCGCGACGCGGAGGCCCTCGCGCTGATCCGCGAGAACGGAGCCCGCTTCAGTCTCGTCAACCTCGAGACGCTCGCCGGCGAGGCGCCGGCGGCTTTCGCCGCTCTCGCGCCGGCGTCGTTCGACCGTGTCCTGGTCGGCGGCGGCGGCGCGGGACTGGGCGCCATCCTCGAGGCGCTCCCGGCGTTGCTGCGCCCCGGAGGTCGTGTCGTCTGCAACACCGCCTGTCTCGAGACCACCGCGGTCGCGGCGGCCCGGCTGCGCCGGCCGCCCTGGGCCGCGTTCGCCTGCAGCCAGATCAGTGTGTCCCGAGGCCTGCCCGCCGGGCCGCTGCTCCGCTTCGACGCGCTGAACCCCGTCTGGATCACCAGCGCCGAGCTGGAGACGGAGCCGTGAGCGGCGCGACCGGCACGGGCGTCATCCACGGCGTCGGCGTGGGACCGGGCGATCCGGGTCTGCTCACCGTGCGCGCCGTGGAGGTGCTCCGGAGCGCCGGGGCCGTGCTGGCGCCGGCGCCGCACCGCGGCGGTGACAGCCTCGCGCTCAGCATCGTCCGGCCGTACCTGCCGGCGGGATGCGAGGTGCACACGGCACACTTCCCGATGACGGAACGTCGTGGGGAGCTGCGCGCGGCGTGGGACGAGGCGGCGGCGCTGCTGCTGCGCCTCGCCGCCGCCGGAGCGCCCGTCGCCTTCATCACCCTGGGCGACGCGATGCTGTACAGCACGTGGAGCTACCTGCACGCCGCCGTGCGGCGCCTCGCGCCGGACGCCGACGTGCGGACCGTCCCCGGGGTGACCGCCATGTCCGCCTGTGCGGCGGCGGTCGGACGCCCGCTGGCGGAGGGCCGGGAGCCGCTGCTCGTCTGGCCGGACGAGCCGCCGGCGGATGCCGGCGAACTGCTCGGGCTGGCGCCCAACGTCGTGTTCATGAAGGCGGGCAGGCACCTGCCGGCGCTCGCCACGGCGGCGCAGCGCAGCGGCGCCGATGCCGTCGCCGTGCGACGCGCCTCACGCCCGGACGAGGCATGGACGACCGAGCTGAGGGAGTGGGCGGCCGACCGGGAGTACTTCACGACAGTCCTGATGCACAGAGCCGGTGAGGATACGCCGACCGACGGCTCCGCACCGGCCTCCGACCCCGAGGAGGAGCACGCATGATCCGCTTCGTCGGCGCCGGCCCGGGTGATCCGGAGCTCATCACGGTCAAGGGTCGCCGGCTGCTGGAGCAGGCCGATGTGGTCGTGTACGCCGGCTCGCTCGTCCCCGCGGCGGTGCTCGGCTGGACGCGTGACGGCTGTGAGCTGCACGACAGCGCCGCCATGACGCTTGACGATCAGGTCCGGGTGATGACCGCGGCGCATGCGACCGGCAAGGCGGTCGTACGCCTGCACACGGGCGACCCGAGTCTGTACGGCGCCATCGGCGAGCAGATGCGCGCCCTCGACGCCCTCGGCATCGGCTACGAGGTCGTCCCCGGCGTGAGCTCCTTCGTCGCGGCCGCCGCCGCGCTGCCGGCCGAGCTGACCGCGCCGGGCGTCTCGCAGACGGTGATCGTCACGCGCCGGCCCGGCAGGACGCCGGTCCCCGACGGTCAGGACCTGGCCGG
>JAAYBE010000344.1 GCA_012719015.1 Actinomycetota bacterium | reverse complement strand
GAGGACGCCCCGCCAGAACGGCAGGGAGAAGACGAAGAACGAGACGTCGCGGCCGAACTGCGCGTCCTGGATGCCCCAGGGGGCCTGGTCGAGGTACAGGAGGACCTGCTGCCACGCGCCCGAGGCCGAGACGCCGGCGACGAAGGCCACGACGACGCAGACGACGGCGCCGCCGATGCCCACCCAGCGGCGCACGGCGGGGCTGCGGGGCTCCAGCAGCGTGCCGTCGACGTCGGCGCGGAAGTCGGGGGCCAGCCGCCGCGCCAGCTCGACGTTGACGAGGACGACCGCCAGGAAGGCGCCGAAGCCGGCCAGCCCGACCAGCACCTGCGCCCAGAAGCGCGTCCAGAAGACCCCGCGGAAGCCGACCTCGCCGAACCACAGCCAGTCCACGTAGAAGCCGAGGATGCGGCTGCCGAAGGCGAGGACCAGCACGACCAGGGCGACGATGACGGCGATGACGAGGCGCCGCCGGGTGCGGCGGTCGCGCCGCGGCCTCGGCGGCCGCGTGTGGGGCCTGAGCGGGCGGACGTTGTCCATACCGTAGAGTATGGCAGATTCCGCGGGGTCCGCGACTCCTGCCCTGCGGGCGTCGGCGACGACCCGCCGCGCGACGAGGTCCGCCGCGCCGCGGCGGCGTCAGTTCTGCGGGGCTTTCTCGGCGCGCAGCATGGCCGCGAAACGCTGCACCATCTTCGGGTCCAGCTCGTGCGCGGCGCGACCGCGGAGGTCCTCGACGGCGTCGCCGTTGTGCGCCGAGGGCCGCCAGCGGCGGCAGACGGCGAAGGCGCGGGCGACGCGCGGGATCTCCGACCCGCGCCGCCCCTCCGGGTATCCTCCGCCGTCCCAACGCTCGTTGCCGTAGACGAGCGCGTCCACGGCCTTCTCGCGCACCTCGTCGGCGGCGGCCGCCGCGGCCTCACCGCCGCCGAGGATCGTCTGCACCTCGTCCTGGACCGCGGCGCCGGTCTCGTACACCGCGAGGGCGGTGACCAGCCCGGCCGTCTCCGCCTCGTCCAGGCCCAGGAAGGCGGCGAAGCGGCGGCCCAGGGCGGCGAGGTCGCCCTCGAGCTCCGCCGTCGCGTCCACGGCGGCGTCGGTGTACAGGCAGACGCGGTCGCGGCCGCTGTTCTTGGCGCGCAGCAGCGCCGCATCGGCCGCGCCCAGCACGCCGTCGCTGTCCCGGGCGGACTCCGGGTATGCCGAGACGCCGATCGACATGGTGACGCGCAGGCCGGGATGCCCGAAGTCGAGCATCGCCACGGAGGTGCGGATGCGCTCGGCGAGCGTGGTCGCCTCGACGAGCGTGGTCCGCGGCAGTATCATCGCGAACTCCTCGCCGCCGTACCGCGCCAGGTAGTCCGACTCGCGCGAGCACTCGCGCAGCACGCCCGCGACCGCCTTGAGCACCTCGTCGCCCTTCTGGTGGCCGACGGTGTCGTTGACCGCCTTGAAGTGGTCGAGGTCCATCATGAGGAGACAGAAGTGGTCCCCGTAACGCCCCGCCCGGCTCACCTCGGCCTTGAGGGACTCGTGGAAGTGGCGGAAGTTGTGGATGCCGGTGAGGCCGTCCCTGATGGCCTGGTTCTCCATCTCCTCGTACGTGCGCGCGTTCTGGATCGCGATCGCGGCGAGGTTGGCGAAGAGCGTGACCGGCTCCAGGTCGCTCTCCGCGAAGACCCGACCGCCCAGGCGGTCGATCGTCAGCACGCCCGTGACCTTGCCGAGCACGCGCAGCGGCACGACGATACTCGCCTGCGGCACGTTCTCGCCGGTGCCCGGGATGTGCACCCCGCGAGGGTCGGTGGCCATATCGTTGACCAGCTGGGCCCGGTCGTGCCTGACGACCCAGCCGGCGAGGCCCTCGTCGATCGAGAGACGGAACTGCTCGTTGAGCTCGGCGTTGACGTCGCGCGAGTAGATGCACACCAGCTCGCGCGTCGCCTCGTCGAGCAGCCGGATGTCCATGGCGTCGTAGTCCACGATCTCCTTGAGCATCGTGCTGATGCGCGAGAAGACGTCCTTCTGGTCCAGCGAGCTGAGGAGCAGCGTGCTCAGGCTCATCAGCTCGTGCTGCAGGGCGAGCTGACCCTCGAGCCGCGCCGAGGTCGTCTCCAGGGCGTCGTACTGACGCGCGTTGCGGATCGCCAGCGCAGCGAGGTTGCCGAAGAGCTTGGCCGGCTCCAGCTCGTGCTGCTCGAAGGTCCTGCCGCCGAGCCGGTCCATGGTCATGATGCCGATCACCTCATCGCCCACGGAGAGCGGTACCAGGATGCAGGCTTGCACCTCGTCCTGTTCGGTCCCGGGGATGTGCACGGCACGCGGATCGTTCGTCATGTCGTTGACGAGCTGGGCCTCGTTGTGGCGCACCACCCAGCCGCTGATGCCCTCCTCGATCGGGATGGGGAAGGCGAAGATCTCCTGCTCGTCGTCCTCGTCGCGGGCGTAGATGGCGACGAGCTGCCCGCGCTCCGGGTCGACGAGGCGGATGTCCATCGTGTCGTAGTCGACGATCTGCTTGAGGGTGTCGGCGATGTGCTCCAGCACCTCGGTCTGCTCGAGCGACGACAGCACGGCGCCGCTGGCGCTGAGCAGCACGTGGCTGAGCGCCAGCTGCTCCTCGAGCAGCTTCGCGGCCTGCGCGGCCTGCTCGTACTGACGGGCGTTGTGGAGGGCGATGGCGGCGAGGTTGGCGAACAAGGCCACGGGGTCGAGCTCGTGGGCCTCGAACGTGCGCCCGCCCATGCGGTCGAGCGCCAGCACGCCGAGTACGTCGCCGCCGAGCGAGAGCGGGGCGATGATGCTCGCCTGCGGCTCCCACTCCGTGCCCGGCACGAGCGCCCCGCGCGGGTCGTTCAGCATGTCGTTGACGAGCTGGGCCTCGTTGTGGCGCACCACCCAGCCGCTCACGCCCGTGTCGACGGGGGTGCGCCACGAGCGGACCGCCTCCCCGTCGACCTCATCGACGCTGTAACCCGAGTACAGCTCGCCCGCCTTCTCGTCGACGAGACGCACCTCCAGCGAGTCGAAATCGACGATCTCCTTGAGCAGCATGGCGAGCCGGGCGAAGACCCCGCGCGGCTCGAGCGCCGCCAGCAGGTCGCCGCTGACCTCGAGGATCGCGTGTTGCAGGGCGAGCTGCCCCTCCAGCTGCGTCGAGGTCTCCTCGAGCGCCTCGTACCGGCGCGCGTTCTCGACCGCGGCCGCGGCATGCGCGGCGAACACCTCCAGCAACTCGACCAGGTCGAGGGTGGGCAACCGGCGGTCGGCGGGGTCGAAGAGGTCGAGCACCCCCACCATCTCGCGCTCCTTGCCGTACAGCGGTACGAAGAGATCGTCGCCGCTCCCCCACTCGTCGTCGCGGCGCGGCCCGAGGTCGAGCTCCGGCAGGTAGTGCAACTGCTCCTCGGTCCACTCATGGCGGCGGTGGTCGACGAAATACGAGGAGCCGATCCGGTGCTTCTCGAGGAAGAGCTCGTCCCAGATGCGCCGCGGGACCGGGCGCTCGAACAACACGCGGTCGTAGTCAGGGAACTCGCCCACCGTCGCATGCACGGCGAACTCGTCCGCGTCTTCACGCAGGTAGACGCTCGCCTCGCGGAACCCGAAGGTGTCGCTCAGCGCCGTCGCGATCACGTGCACGACGGCGTCCAGCGCGAGGTCGGACTGGAGCTGGTTCGCCAGCCGGAGGAGCGCGCGCAGCAGCTCCGCCTCGCCGCGCTCGGCCTTCTGCTTCTTGCGCTTCTTGTCCCGGAAAGCCATCGCTCCCCTGCCGACCACGTCAGGCCGAAGCTCCGTTCAACGGCCTGCACCCGTGGGATGCCCGCGACGCGGCGGCGTCCGCCCCGTCTCTCCCACCCGTTTCGGCAGGCGCAGGACGATGCTTGAGAGGTACGATCGCCTACGTCACCGGCACAGGGACGGCGCTCACCCGCCGGCGTGTTCGCCGAGCTTGAGGATGGCCCGCGCCTCGTCCGGAGTCGCGCAGGCGCGGTCCCACTCCCGGGCCAGGCGAGCCACCCGTCCCACGAGCTCGGCGTTCTCCTTGGCGAGCACGCCCTTGTGCAGGAAGATGTTGTCCTCGAAGCCGAGGCGCACGTTGCCGCCCAACGCGAGGGCGGTCATCGTCACCGGCATGTGCCAGCGGCCGATGCCGGTGCACGTCCAGGTCGACCCCTCAGGGATGCGGTCGACCAGGAAGATGAGGTTGCGCGGCTCGCCGCTCATGCTCCCGGGCACGCCGAGGACGAAGTCCCAGTGCATCAGCGGTCCGGCCGGACCGTGCTTCTTGACCAGTTTGAGCGCGTTGTCGATCTGGCCGGCCTCGAAGATCTCGAACTCGGGGCGCACGCCCCGCGCCTGCATGCGCTGGTAGAACTCGCTCATCAGCGCCGCGTCGTTGAAGAACACGGCGTCGCCGAAGTTGGCCGTGCCCGTGGTCAGCGAGGCCATCTCCGGGTCCAGTTGCAGTGGCTGCAACCGCTCGTCGGCGGTCATACCCATGGCGCCGCCGGTGCTCGTCTGGATGATGATGTCGGTGCGCTTGCGGATCTCCTCGATGGCCGCCCCGAACGCCTCGACCGCCTGCGTCGGGTTGGCCGCGGCGTCGCGGACGTGCAGGTGGTACATCGCGGCGCCGGCCTCGCGGCAGCGCGCCGCGTCGGCGCCGATCTCGGCCGCCGTCACCGGCAGGCCCGGCTGCGCCTCCTTGGTGGTCTCGGCGCCGACGCCGGCCACCGTGATGATGAGCTTGTCCATGGCACCCTCCTCCGGGCGGCCCGACGGGCTCGCCCCCGCCACGGCCGCCCCACACGTCGGCTCCCGCGTCTCTTGTCGGAGCGCCCGGAGCACGCGGCCCGGACGCCGTGTGACCATCGTGAGCGCGGCTGCGCGCTCGGATCACGCCGTGTATGACGGTAACAGATGCGGCCGCGCCGCGGCCAGCGCACCTGCGCGTCAGAGCGGTCCCCGGCCCTCCGCGGCGCCGGCCTCGCCCACCGCCTCCTCGGGAGATCCCGCGAGCCCCTCCTCGGCGGCGCCGAACACGACGACCAGCACGGCGCCGACCAGGATGAGGAGGCCGCCGAGGAGCGTCCAGACCGACGGGCGCTCGGCCAGGAAGACGAACGCGAAGACCGGCGCGGTGGCGGGCTCGAGCAGCCCGACGATCGACGTGTGCTGCACCGGGATGTAGCGCATGCCGTGCAGGAAGACGGTGCCGCTCACTGCGGTGCTGAAGACGGCCAGGCCCAGCACCGCCCACAGGTCGGTGGACGAGAACGCGAAGCCCGTGGCGGCCCACTGGACGAGACCGAGCGGCAGCATCACTGCCGCCACGACGGCGGCGTCCGAGATGAGCAGGGTGCTCCCGTCGACGTCGGCGCTGAGCGCCTTGGCCAGCAGGAAGAAGACGGCGAGCACCAGCCCCGAGACGAGGCCCAGCGCGATCCCGTCGGGCGCCGCGCGCAGGCCGGGCTCGAAGAGGCCCGGCGCCAGCATCGCCGCGATACCGGACACGGCCAGGACCAGGGCCACGACCACGACCGGCTCGGTGCGCTGTTTGAGCAGACGCGGTGCGATGAGCGCGATGTAGATGGGCGACATGTACGAGAGGAAGACCGCCAGCGCCACGTCGAGCCGGCGCAGGGCCAGCATGAACGTGTAGAGCTGGAGCGCGTCGATCACGCCGAGCAGAAGCAGCCGGCGCAGCACGCCGGGACGCAGCGCCTGCCGCAGCCAGCGTCGGCCGCCGCCGAGCAGGGCCACCATCACGGCGGCGAGTCCCATGCGCATCACGAGCACGGTGCTGACCGGGAGGTCGGTCATGCCGACCCAGACGCCGGTGGCCCCGAACATCACGGCCGTGCTGCCCACCATGAGGTAGCCGCGCGAGCGGCGCGCGCCGGCCGTGGTCGTGGCGCCGAGGGGCCTCCCGGATCCGGACGAGGTCACAGCGGCTCCACCGTTGCAGCGGCGGAGGCGTCGTCCTCGCCGCGGCCGAAGACCGCGATCACGAGTCCGGCCGCCAGGATCAGGGCGCCGCCGGCGACCGTCCATCGGGTCAGCCTCTCCCCGACCAGGAGGAGGGCGTAGAGCGGCGCGACCACCGGCTCTATGTAGCCGAGGATTGTCACATGCTCCACGCGCAGTCGCGCGGTCCCGACGATCCAGAGGGTGTACGAGAGAGCGGTGCACACGATGCCCATCACCACAGCCGCCGCCCACGCCCTGCCGTCGAGGCGGTAGCCGGTGGCGTTGAGCTGCCAGACCGCCAGCGGCAGCAGGAGCACCGTGTCTCCGAGCGCCTCCGCCATCGAGATGGTCGTCGAGGCGACGATCCTGGTGAGCCCCTTCACGGAGATCGTGTACGCCGCGTACCCGAAGCCCGAGAGGAGCGCTGCGATCAGGCCGGCGACCGAGCCTCTGACGCCCTCGCCGAGGAGGTCGGGCGCCAGGATCACCGCCAGGCCGGCCAGCGCGAGGGCGAGCGCCGGCCACACCATCGGCTCGCGCGGCGAGTCGAACAACCGGGGTGCGACGAGCGCCACCCACACCGGCATCAGGAAGAGGAGGAACATGGAGACCGCCACGCTGGTGTGGCCGATCGCGTAGAAGGTCAGCAGCAGGGTGACGGAGGAGACCGCCACCATGAAGAGCAGACGCCACGCGGCGCCCGGGCGACGCAGGTCAGAGAGCATGGGGCGCCGCAGGAAGACGATCCCCAGGGCCAGCGCTGCGAACCCCATGCGCAGCGCCAGGAGCACTGCCTCCGGCGCCTGCGCCCAGGCGACCAGCGGCGCGTTGCCGGCCATGCCCAGGTACGAGACCACCACGATCGCGTACGCGAGCGGTGCACGCCGACGGCCGGCGCGCAGCCGGGATGTCGAGCCCCCGCTCACAGGGCCGGCTCCGCCCCGGCATCCGGCCGCCCCCACAGCGCCACCAACGCCCCCGCGGCGAGGATCAGGGCGCCTCCGACAGCCGTCCCGAGGGTGACCTGTTCACCGAGCAGCACCCAGGCGAACAACGGCGCGGCCACCGGCGTGATGAAGCCGAGGATGGAGCTGTGCTGCACAGGGACCCGCCCGACGCCCTCGACCCAGAAGGAGTACGCCAAGGCCGTGCTGAAGACGCCGAGCAGGACAGCGGAGACCCAGTCGTGGCTCGTGAGGGCCACGCCGGCCACCGCGAACTGCCACAGGGCCGGCGGCAGGACGACGACCGCGTCGAGCATGCACTCCAGGGTCACGATCGTGGAACTCGCGAGCTCCCGGGTGAGGTGCTTGACGAGGAGCTGGAAGAGCGCGTAGAGGACGCCGGCGAACAGGCCCACGGCGACGCCGGCGACCGACAGGCTGACCCCGCCGCCGGTCAGGCCGGGGGCGAGGATCACACCGAGCCCGGCCAGAGAGACTCCGAGCGCCACGTAGACCAGCCTCTCGGTCGGGGCTTTCAGCAGGCGGGGTGCGAGCAGCGCCACCCACACCGGCTGGGTGAAGAAAAGGAAGGTCGCGACGGCGACGCCGGTGGCGCGGATCGCGTAGAAGTAAGCGAGCAGCGATCCGCCGTCGAGGAGGCCGATGAGGAGCAGTCGCGGCCACAGCTCGCGGCGGCGGAGGGCCTGGAGCGGGCGGCGGAGCCCGAAGACCAGCCCGAGCAGGGCGGCGGCGATCGCGAACCGCAGGAAGAGCAGGACGCTGCCCGGGGCGTCCGCCCAGGCGACCAGCGACCCGCTGAGGCCGACGAAGACGAAACAGGCCGCGAGCAGACCGTACCCGGTCATGTCGCGGCTGCCCCGCCGACCCGACACCGTCTGGGATGTCTGTGCGGCGTTCAGGACGACGACCCCGGCACGAGCTCCAGACGGCCGGCCGGCTGCGTGCTCACTCGGCTCCCTCCCTGCTTGGTCGTCCGAGCGGCTCCAGCTCGGGCCCTCTTCGAGCATACAACAGCGCGCCGGCGTGCGTCGCCGGCGTGCCGGGACGCCCTCGCGCCGTCGCGATGATCGTCAGCCTCCAGGGGCGAGGGCTTCCGGGACCGCTCCGGCGGCGTCCTCCAGGCTCGGCGGGCGGCGAGACGAAGGCCCGCCGCTTCAGGTGAGCGACCGCGTGGGCGCCCGGGCCTCTCTCGCGCCGAACACGATCACGAAGATGCCGGCGCCCACGATGACGGCCCCGCCCGCGTAGGTGGTCCACGGCGGAGCTTCGCCGATGAACAGCAGCGCCCACAGCGGCGCCGTGACCGGCTCAAGGTAGCCGAGGATCCCGGCATGCTCCACGCGGATGAAGCGCAGGCCGTCGGTGTACAGGCTGAGACACAGCCCCGTGTAGACGAGCCCCTGCACAGCCACGATCCACGCGTCCGTCCAGGTGAAGCGGTAGCCGCCGGCCGCGGTCTGCCACACAGCCAGCGGCGTGAACAGGATCACCGTCGCCGCGCAGTAGAACAACGCCAGCGTCGACCCGCGCACGCCCGCGTCGCGCATGCTGCTGACGAGCATCATGGCGGCGGCGAACAGAAGGCCGGCCAGGAGGCCCGCGGCCATCCCCGGCAGGGAGACCGCGCCCTCGCCGGCGGTGGCCACCGGCAGCACCAGCAACGCCATCCCGCCGGCGGCCACGGCGACGGCCGCCATGTCGCTCGCCCGGCGCCGCGTGCGCAGGGCCCACGGTGCGAGCAACGCGACCCACACCGGCGCCATGTACTCGAGCGAGACGGCCACCGTCACGCCCGCCCCCCGGATGGCGGCGAAGAAGAGCATCGTCTCCAGGGCGACGACGAAGCCCAGCACGACCATCCGGCGGACACATCCGGAGCGCCGCACCTCCTCCAGGCCGTGGGTCAGGAGGAAGACCGCGCCCAGGGCGAGGCCGCCCAGCGCCATCCTCAGGACGAGGAGGAGGCTGGCCGGCATGGTCGAGATCTGGATGAGCGTGGACGAGGTCCCCAGGATCAGCGACGACGCGGCGATCTCCGCGTAGCCGCGCAGACGGCGGCCGGCGACCGCCTCCGGCCCGGCTCCCGGCGGCCTCGCCTCACCCGTCAATCGCCCGCGAACCCGAGTCGGCTCGAGAAGACCTCGAGGAAGCGCTTGTCGGTGGCGAGGTCGAGGAACTCGGTGCGGTCGCGGACCTTGGCCATCCGGCGGCGCGCCTTCACGTCGACCAGGGCCATCTGGGCGCCGACGCCGGCGGCGTTGCCGACGAAGGCCACCCGCTCGGTGTCGACCGGCGGGAACAGCCCGAGGTACTGGGCGGCGGCCAGGTCGAGGTAGTTGCCGAACGCGCCCGCCACGTACACGGTGTCCAGCTTGTCCAGCGACACGCCGAGAGTGTCCATGAGCAGCTCCCACCCGGAGTGGATGGCGCCCTTCGCCAGCTGCAAGCTGCGGACGTCGTGCTGCGTGAAGACGATGTCGCCGTGCGGCCCCTCGACGAGGAGGTACTCGGCGCCCTCTTCCCCCTGACGTACGCGCGGATGCGCCGTGTCCATGCGGCCGGACTTGTTGACCACTCCCGCATGCACCAGTCCGGCGAGGAGGTCGACCACGCCCGAGCCGCAGATGCCGATGGGCTCGCTGCCGGTGATGGTCACCAACTCCGTCGGCTCGCCGGCCTCGTCGATGGTGACGCGCTCGATGGCGCCGGCCACGGCCTTCATCCCGTTGCGGATCTGGTAGCCCTCGAACGCGGGCCCGGAGGCGCAGCTCGTGACCGTGACACGGCCGTCGTGGACCAGGGCGATCTCGGTGTTGGTGCCGATGTCGATGGTCATGCTCGGCGCCTTCTTGCCGGCGAGGTGGGTGGCCGCCACCACGGCGAGGGCGTCCGAGCCGACGAACCCCGCGATGGGCGGCGGGAAGTGCACGCCGCCGTACGGGTTCATGTCGATGCCGAGTTCTTCCGCCCGGAACGTGAGGGGCTCGGCGGCCGCCGGGGCGAACGGCGCCTCGCCGAGGCCGACCGGACAGAGCCCGAGGGCGAGATGGTGCATGGCGGTGTTGCCGACCACCGTCATGTCGCAGACCTGCTCCGGACGCACGTCCTGTCGCTCGTACAACGCCTTGAGGTCGACGTTGATGCCCTCGTGGACGGCCGCCGCGAGCAGCGCCGTCTCTTGCCGCTGGGCGGCGTGGGCGATCCTGCTGATGACGTCCTCGCCGTACCGCATCTGCGGGTTCTCCACCGCCTCCTGGTCGAGGAGGACGCCATGACGCAGATCGAACAGGTAGGCGATGACCTTGGAGGTACCGACGTCGACGGCCACGCCGTAGCACTCAGGTTCGCACTCGCCGGCGTGGAGGTCGACCACGCGCTTGCCGTAGAGGGTCGCGGTGACCGTCCACTTGCCGTCGCGCAGCGTCCGCGACAGCCTCTCGAGCACGTGCAGCGGCACCTCCACCCCGCCGAGGGCCTCGTCGAGCCGCTCGAGGTCCGAGCGCTTGTCGTCGAGCGTCGGCGGGTCGAGCTGCACCACTCTCGTGCAGACCGCCGGCCGCACGGTCCCGTGCGTGAGCTGCGAGGTCGTGAGGATGCGACGCTGCCCCGCCGTCCCGCGGACCTCGATACTCACCCGCGCCGACTTGGGACGGGCCTGGCAGGCGAGCCGCCAGCCCTCGGCGCGCAGCTTCTCGGGGACCCGTTTGAGCTCGCGCTCCGTCGGCTCCGTCAACTCGCCGGCGCCGAGCCGCACGAGGCACTTGCCGCAGGTCCCGCGACCGGCGCAGTCGGTGGGGATGTCGATCTTGGCGTGGACGAGGCTCGCGAACAGGGTGTCCTGCTCGTCGATGGTCAGGGTGAGCCCGATCGGCTCCACGAAGACTTTCGGCATCAGTTCTCCTTGCGTTCCATGAAGGCGGGCGGGCGGTCCCTCAGCGCCGCCCGCCCGTCGACATCGTCGCCCACCGGAGCCGATGCGGCCACCCCCGGCGGGTCGTGAGACTGGCCCCGGAGTCCGTCAGGCCGGGGCCTTGCCGAACACGTCGGCCATCCGGTTCTTGCGGTCCACCACCTTCTGCATGCGTGCGTCCCACACCTCCGACAGCGTAGGACCGTGTGTGGGCTCGAACATCCCGGCCACGCCGAGCCGCTCCTCCTCGAGGTCGCAGCCTTCGCAGTGGCACTCGCCCTCGACGTAGTCCTCCGGCTCGGTGTAGACGCTGATCACGCCCTCGTAGTTGCGCAGCACGACCTTGCCCGGCGCCTGGCTGATCACGTAGTTGGGGAACACCGGCGTCTTCCCACCGCCGCCGACGGCGTCGATGATGTAGGTCGGCACGCCGAACCCCGTGGTGTGGCCGCGCAGGCTCTCGTAGATCTCGATGCCCTTGGCGACGCTGGTGCGGAAGTGCGCCGTACCCTCCGCCAGGTCGCACTGGTAGTAGTAATACGGCTTGACGCGGTACTGCAGGAGCTTGTGCGACAGCTTCTTCATCACCGCCGCGTTGTCGTTGATGCCGCGCATGAGCACCGTCTGGTTGCCGAGGTTGATACCGGCATCGGCCAGACGGTCGCAGGCGAGCTTGCTCTCGGGAGTGAACTCCTGCGGGTGGTTGAAGTGCGTGTTGAAGTACAGCGGGTGGTACTTCTTGAGCATCTCCACCAGCTCGGGCGTGACGCGCTGCGGGCAGACGACGGGCATGCGCGACCCGATCCGGATGATCTCCACGTGGTCGATGGCGCGGACGCGCCGGATGATCTTCTCGAGCTGCGCGTCGCTCAGCACCAGCGGGTCGCCGCCGCTGATGAGCACGTCGCGGACCTCGGTGGCGCGCTCGATGTACTTGATCGCGTTGTCGATCTCGTCCTGCGCGACGATGTCCTCGGTGCCGCCCACCAACCGCCGGCGGGTGCAGTGCCGGCAGTACATGCTGCACATCTCAGTGACCACGAAGAGCACCCGGTCCGGGTAGCGGTGGGTGATGCGCGGGGTCGGCGAGTCGAAGTCCTCGGCGACGGCGTCCTCCAGGTCCTCGGCTGAGATCACCAGCTCCGCGGGCGTGGGCACGCCCTGCATGCGCACCGGGTCGGTGGGGTCGTCGGGATCCATGAGCGAGGCGTAGTACGGCGTCACGCTCACGCGGAACTTGCCCATGCACGCCTCGAGGTCCCTGCGCTGGGCCTCGGTGAGGTTGAGGACGCTCTCGAAGTCCTCCGTGGTGGTGAGGCGGTGGCGGAGCTGCCAGCGCCAGTCGCTCCATTGCTCGTCGCTGACGTCGCTGAACCGTGGGATGTCCTTGCGGTCTCTGATCATCTGAACGCTCCTTCTCCGCGACGCCCCCGACGTTCGCGGCTCAGGCTCCCTGACCCTCCGACGCCCGGATCACCGGGCGGTCATGCAATCATGTATGAGAAGTCTACAGCGGCGCGGACGTCGCCGTCTTCACGGGACGGGGTCCGCTGTGACCCGCTCGACCGCAGCACGAGCCCTCGGGTCGAGGGGGACGACGGCGTGCTCCGCGAGCAGCCGCTCAGCCAGGGCGATCGCCTTCTCGCCGGCGCCCTCGCGGCCGGACGCGACCCAGGCGTCCCACATCGTGCGGTCAAGCAGGCGCGGACGCCACACCTCCTTCATGTGCCGACGGGTGTGGCGCTGGGCCAGATAGTTGCCCCCGATGCCGACCTGCTTGATCGCGTCGAGAGCGATCGTCTCGTCGTCCACCACGATGCCGGCCGCGATCGACGCGTTCCAGCTGAAGACCTCGGAGTCCATGACGAGCTGCTGCGGGCTGAAGGCGGCGGCGGCGCCGAGCAGCCCGCCTCCGCCGGTCACATCGGCGCCCGCCGCCGTGGTGGCCAGGGAGACGAAGGCGCCCTGCTGGCACGCCTGCCAGCCAGGCTCGTGGCTCGTCGTGCGGAAGCCGCCGGCCACGACCGGCAGCCCCACGTGAGCGGCGAGCTGTGCGGCGGCGAGCTGGAACAGCGTGGCCGGCGGTCCGGACGGCGGGACTCCGGCGAGGACCGGGTCGGCGACGTACAAGAACGGCGCTCCGGGCGCCGCGGCCTGTACGGCCGCGCAGCCCCGGAGCACGCCGGCGTGGTGACGGACCAGGACGGCGCCGAGGTCCGGCGGGACGGCCTCGCCTCCTTCGGCCGGCGGCGCCGCCTCGCCTGCAGCACCGGGGGCGAGCACCAGCCCGACGGGCAGGCCGGCCCGGGCGAAGACCAGCGCCGCGTCCAGCGCGGCCCCGTCACCGCACAGCGAGAGCGGCGGCCGGCGGCGCGCCTCGTCGGCGAATCCGGCCAACGTGGTCGCCAGTCCCGCGGCGGCCTCCGCCTCGGCGGTCGAGCGCAGCAGGCCGGCCATGACGTGCTTGCTCGTCCCGGCGACGCACCGCGCGACGGCCGCGAGCGGAGACACCCCCGCGGCGCGCAGCGGCGGACCCGCCAGCAGGGCCACCTCGGGCAGCGCGTCGGCGAGCTTGACCGCCTCGTCGAGGTCGGCCACGGTCGCCGGCGCATGGTCGTCACCGGTGAGGCGCCGGACCCGCTCGGGCACGCCGGCGGCCCCTGCCGTGGCGGCGCCGGCCGCCAGCCACACATGACCGGAGCCGAGCGCGACGTCGTGCTCCGGCACGCGTCCGCCGAGCACGAAGGCGGACGGCGCCGAGCGCGCCGCGGCGTCCGCCGCGGCCCCGTCGGCGCCCAGCAGCCCGAGCGCGGCCGCCTGCACGCGGGCCACGTCGTCGTCGCTGAGCACGCGGGCCGCCATGCGCGCGTGCGTGGTGAGGATCGGGCGCGCCCGCACCACCGGCGCCTCCGCGCCGGGGTCGGTGGCGCCGGTCGTCGGCTCGCTCACCGTCTGCCCCCTTCAGTCTCTGCACGAACGGCGACGGACCGGCCGGCCGCCGCCCTCCCCAGTATGCCCCCACCCGCCGACATCAGGCCCCCGCCAGCTCCGCGTCGGCCCGCGCGACGATGGCGCGCAGCTCGGCCGCGACGTCCTCCGGCAACGGCTCCGGGCGGTGGTGCGCGAGGATCTCGTCGGCCGTCTCCGTCGCCTTCTCCAGGGCGCCCTTCTTGCCCTCGCGCAGCCAGGAGTCGTACGGCGTACGGTCCCAGATCGTGGGTCGCCAGACGTCCTGCGCGTGGCGGCGGGTGTGCTTCTCCGCCAGGTAGGTGCCGTTGGAGCCGACCCTCTTGATCACGTCGAGGGCCAGCGTCTCGTCGTCCACGACGATGCCGTCGGCGACCTTCTGCACGATCCCGTAGATCTCGCTCTCCATCACCATGTGCGGGTAGCTCAGGATCTTCGAGCCGTCCAGCAGGCCGCAGCCGTTCATCATGTCGGCGCCGGTCATCACGCTGGCGAAGGTGCTCAGGGAGTCGTCCACGGCCGCCTGCCAGTCGGGCTCCTTGGCGCCGGTGGCCATGGTGCCCATCGCCATCGGCACGCCGTAGAAGTAGGCGAGCTGATTGGCGGCGGCGGCGAGGAGGTAGTCCTCCGGACTCCCGCCGGTGTAGCCGCCGGTCGTGAGGTCGATGACGCTCGGCGCCCCCGCGAAGAACGCCGGTACGCCCGGCTGGGCGAGCTCCAGCAGCACGACGCCGCTCAGCGTCCCGGCGTTCTGGATCACCAGTGTGCCGGCCAGCGTCGCCGGCCCCGTGCCGGCCGCGAGCGGCATGGGCATGAAGCCGCCGGCCAGCCCGTGCTCGGCCGCCACCAGGTTGGCCTCGAGGTTGGGACCGTCGTGCGCGAGCGGGTCCACGGTGCACTGCATGAAGCTGAGGATCGGCCGGGTCCGCAGCGCGTCCGACCCGCCGGCGATGACGGCCGCCATCTCGACGAGGTAGCGCGCCGGCAGCTCGCCGACGGTGGTCACGGTCTGGAAGTGCTTGGCGGTGTTGGTGAACACCGCCTCGGCGTCGTGCAGCGCCTTGGTCGCGGGCGGGACGTCCTGGCTGGTCACGGCCGGGCCCCAGCAGAAGCTCACGTTGGGCAGCGCGTCGACGAAACGTGCGCTGGTCGCCGCGTCGGCCTTGGTGCTCGGCCGCTTCTCACCGCTGTGGTGGTCCCGGACGAACACCCCGGACGCGTCGTTGCTCAGGTAGCAGTGCCTGCCGTCGATGAGCATGTCGCAGGCGGGGTCACGACCGGCGAGCACGTAGCTGTCCGGCACCGCCGAGACGGCCTCCATGACGACCGCGCGCGGCAGCTTGACCATCTGTGTCGCGCGGTCCACTCCGCAGCCGTTCTCCTCGAGCACGTCGAGGGCCCGCTCGCTGGGAAAACGGACGCCGACGGTCTCGAGCACGTCCAGCGTCGCCTCGTGGATCTGCTCGAGCTGGGTGGGGCTGAGCACGTCCCACCCGAGCCGGGGGGTGATGGGGTTGATCCGGGGAGTCACTCGGACGACCTCCTGACATACGTCGACGACCGGTGCGGAGTCGGGCGGTGGGCGGGCGTCCGGGCGTCGGCCGCCGGCTCGCCCGCCGGAGTGGTGGGCTCAGAGGCCGGCCGCGCGGTTGATGGTGCCGATGCAGATGACCGTCGCCGCGGACACTGAGCCGCAGTCTATCACCGCCTCCGTGCGCGACAAGCTGCCGCGGCGGGGCCCGGCGGCGGAGCTTTACTCCGGCCCGCCCCAGTCGTACGCTGGGGCTTCGCGAGCGGCGAGGCCCCTTGGCCCCGCGTCCGGTGGCAGCCTGGCGGCCCACCGCCCCGGCGCTTCGTCCGCCGCCTCGCCGATCGATGCACAGCCCGCCAACGGAGGTGCCGCGGTGAAACGTAACCTGCACGCCGGACGACCGAGCTCGGGGGGCCTCAGCCTCAACGTGTTCACGGAGGCGGAGCTCGACGACATCCACCTCAGCTCGCTCGAGGTGCTCGAGCGCACGGGCGTCTGGGTCGAGGCGGACGACGCGCTCGCCATCTTCAAGGACGGCGGCTGCCCGGTCGACCGCGAGACGCGCATGGTCCGCATCCCGCCGCACCTGGTCGAAGAGGCGATCCGCTCGGCGCCGCCCAAGAACTACCTCTGCGGTCGCGACCCGGACCACGACATCGTCCTGGAGGCGGGACGGGTGTACTTCTCCAACTTCGACGAGGGCATCATGGTCGTCGACTTGCGCACCGGTGAGTACCGCCATCCGGTCCTCGACGACGTGCACGACGCCGCCCGGCTGGTCGACGCCCTCCCGGACATCGACACCTACGAGTCCGCCGTGCACCCGCAGGACGTCCCCGAGGAGACGGCCACGCTCCACAAGTGGGAGGCGGCGATCCGCAACACCGGCAAGCCGGTGGGCACGGAGGCGACCAGCGCCTACGACTGCCGCAAGCTCATCGAGATGGCGACGGTCATCGCCGGCGGCGAGGACGAGTTCCACCGCCGACCGCTGATCGGCTTCGGCGTCTGCCCGGTGAGCCCGCTCAAGCTGCCGCGGGACGTCACGGAGGTGGTCATCGAGTCGGCCCGCGCCTGGTGCCCGGACACGGTCCTGAGCATGGCCATGGCCGGCGGCTCGTCGCCGGTCACGCTGGCGGGGACGCTCGTGCTCCACAACGCCGAGGTGCTGAGCGGCATCGTGCTGGCCCAGCTCGTGGAGCGTGGCTGCCCTGTGACCTACGGCACGTCGACCACGGCCATGGACCTGAAGCTGGCGGCGGCGACGGTGGGCTCGCCGGAGCTCGCCCTGTTCTCCGCCGCCTGCGCCCAGATCGCCAAGCGCTACCTGCTGCCCAGCTTCGTGGCCGGGTTGTAGGCGGACGCCAAGCTCGGTGACGCGCAGACCGGTCACGAGAAGACCCTCACCGGCCTCCTTCCTGCGTTGGCAGGCGCCAACCAGATCTACGGGGCGGGGATGATCGAGTCGGGCGTCACCTTCGACCTGGGCCAGCTCGTCATGGACGACGAGATCGCCCGCATGATCAAGTTCGCCGTCGGCGGGATCGCCGTCACTGACGAGACCATGGCGGTGGACGACATCGCCGGGGTCGGCGCGTTCGGCGACTTCCTCTCGCTGGACGCCACCCTCAGGCACATGCGCGAGCTGAGCCAGAGCGACCTGCTCGACCGCCGCGTGCGCGAGGACTGGGAGAGCAGGGGCGCGACCGACCTGGCGACGCGGGCGCGCGCCCGCGCGCTCGAGCTCGTGGAGTCGCACCGGCCGCTGCCGCTCGACCCCGACGCGGCCGAGCAGATGCGCCGCATCATCGCGGCCGCCGACCGCGAGAAGGGCGTGGTCTGAGAGAGCGGCACGTCCGCCCTGTCGTCGCGAGCGTCACATCTGCCGGCCCCGCCTGCGCGGGCCGCGGCCGGCAGACGTGACGGGGGCGGCGGGGCGCTGCACGCGCCCCGCCGCCCCCGTCGACCGGACTTCTGGGCGTCTCAGGATCCTTCGGCGCCGCCCGGCGTCGCCTCCGGGGCGGGCAGATCCTGACCGACCTCGGTGATGCCGAGCTCCGCCGCGTGCTCGGGCTCCTTCTCGGGGAGGACGTGCCGCAGGAACCGCCGCGTGCGCTCGTCCCTGGGGTGGAAGAACACCTGGCTCGGCGGGCCCTGCTCGATGAACTGGCCCTCGTCCATGTACACGACGCGGTCGGCCACGTCGCGGCTGAACCCCATCTCGTGACTCACCACGATCATGGTCATGCCGCCGTCGGCGAGCCCCTTCATCACCTTGAGCACCTCGCCGATGAGCTCCGGGTCGAGCGCGCTGGTGGGCTCGTCGAAGAGCATCAGCACGGGGTCCATCGCCATGGCGCGGGCGATCGCGACCCGCTGCTTCTGGCCGCCAGAGAGTTGGCTGGGGAAGTAGTCCATGCGCTCGGCGAGCCCGACCTTGGTGAGCAGGTCGTGGGCCCTGCGGATGGCTTCGTCCTTCTTCTCGCCCTTCACGAGGATGGGGCCCTCGATGACGTTCTCGGTGGCGTCCTTGTGCGGGAAGAGGTTGAACTCCTGGAAGACCATGCCGCACTTCATGCGGATGTCGTGCACGGCCCGCTTGAAGGCGCTGCCGTGCCCGCCGCAGGTGACGTGGACGCCGCCGATGGTGATGTCGCCGCTGGTGGGGTCCTCGAGGAAGTTCAGGCAGCGCAGGAAGGTGCTCTTGCCGGACCCGGACGGTCCGATGAGCACCACGACCTCGCCCTTGTGCACCTCGAGGTCCACACCTCTCAACACGTGGTTCCTGCCGAAGTACTTGTGCAGGCCTTCGACCTTGACGACGACCTCGCGGCCGACGTGATGGCGGCCCTGCCGGCCTGCGTTGCTCTCGGGAGTGGCCATGCTACTTCTTCTCCTGTTCCCTCTCGCGCGCCTTGTCCCGGGCCATGCGCGTCTCGAGCTTGGCTTGCCAGAAGCTGAAGAAGATGGTCAGCGCCCAGTAGAAGGCGGCGGCGACCAGCAGGGTGGAGAAGAAGCTGAAGGTCGCGGCTCCGGCCAGCTGCGAGCGTCGCAGGAGCTCCTCGACGGTGATCACCGAGACCAGCGAGGTGTCCTTGATGAGGGCGATGAAGTCGTTGCCCACCGCCGGGATGACGATCTTGAACGCCTGCGGCAGGACGATGCGGCGCTGGGTCTGCCAGCCGCTCAGGCCGATGGCCCACGCCGCTTCGTTCTGGCCCTTGGGCACCGCCTGGATACCGGCGCGGAACACCTCGGTGAGGTACGCGCCGTAGTTCAGCGACAGCGCCGCGACGCCCGCCCAGAACGGCGGCGGGTTGTACGACTCAGGCAGCCCGAAGTAGCGGATGATCTCCGGGATCACCATATAGATGGCGTATATCTGCAGCAGCAGAGGTGTGCCCCGGAACAGCGAGGTGTAGAAGGTCGCGACCCAGTAGGGGATGCGGCCGACCACCATGCGCCACATGTAGCCCCAACTGTGATACCGGTCCCAGGCCTGCTTGAAGGTCATCTTCTTCGACAGGCGCCCGAGCGAGCCGAACAACGCGAACACGCAGGCGAAGGCGATCGAGATGATCGTCAGCTCCACGGTCACGACCGCGCCCTCGGCGATGAACCAGAACCACTCCCTCATGACGCGGACGCTGACGAGGGAGCCGGAGCCCGCCTCGCCCTCCGACAGGAAGTCCCACGAGTACTCCACGTGCTGCCCGTCGGTGGTCACGAGGATGACCTTGAAGGCGTACTTCCCCGCCTTGTGCTTGGCCGCCAGCGGGAACTCCAGGGTGCTGGTGGCGCGCGACACCGCCGGCACGATGAACGGCTCCTTGGCGAGCTGCTCCTCGCGGCCGTCGATGAAGAGCTGGCAGCTGGCGAGGTCCAGCTCGGCGCCGTTCGGCTTGAAGTTCACCTGGACCCGGTCGCCGGCCCAGTTCTTGATGCCCTTGGGGTCTTTGGGGTTCGGGATCGTGCCGGTGACGACCGGCGTCCCCTCCGGCGCCGGCGACGGTGACGCCGCCAGGGCGACGGGTGTCAGCGCGGTCACGAGCAGCGCGAGCAGGGCGGCCATGAGGGCCACGCTCGCGATGCCGGCTCGTCTCTTCATATGTGGACCTCTCTGTGGGGATCCGCGGCGGGGGCGCCTCCCCGGCGCCCCCGCCGCTGCCAGCCTGTCCTGCGACCGCCGTCCCGGCGGCCGCCGCAGCGTGCTCTTATTCCTTGACGGTCAGGTCCAGCCCGTTGTACCAGTTCTCGCTCATCGCGGTCAGCGAGCCGTCCTCGTGCATCGTCTTGATCGCGTGGTTGAGCAGCGCGAGCCAATCGGGCTCGCCCTTCTTGATCGCGAAGCAGAGGTCCTCGTAGTAGAGCGGCGGACCGGAGAACTCGAACGGCTGACCCTGCGAGATGGCCTGCTGCCCGGTGGGGCCGGCGGTCATCACGAAGTCGATGGTGCCGTTGGCGAGGTCGGGGAAGGCGTTGGCGTCGGTCACATACGTCTTGACCTTGGCGCCGCCGTCCTTCTTGAGGAAGTCGTAGTACGTAGTCGCCGCGCCCACGCCGACGGTCTTGCCGGCGAGGTCCTCGACGCCGGTGATCTGCGGGCCGCCCTCCTTCACGAAGACCTGGCCCGAGGTGTAGTAGTACGGGTCGGTGAAGTCCAGAGCCTTCGCCCGCTCCGGAGTGACCGTCATCGAGCCGATGGACACGTCGTACTTGCCCTGGTTGAGGCCCGCCGGGATCGTCTCCCAGGCCGGGTTCTTGAACTCGACCTGCAGGCCGAGCACCTCGGCCATCCTCTTGGCGACGTCGACATCGAAACCGACCAGCTCGCCGGTGGCCTTGTCGACCGAGCTCTGCGGCGGGTAGTCGGCGTCGTTGGCGACGATCACCGTGCCGCGGCCGATGATCTCGGCGGCCAGCCCGGCCGGCTCATGCCCGAGGACCTCCTGCGCGATGTCCGCGGCGCTCTTCGACTCCGTGCCCGGACTCGCCCCGGTGGCCGGCTCGTCGCCGCCGCAGGCCGCCAGGACGCCGACGAGCGCCACGGCGGCCAGGAGCAGGACCGTGATCAGGATGTAGGTCTTGCCGTTCCTCATTCCTCCGTCCTTTCAACCGGATGTTCCCGACGGCCGAGGCCTCACCGGGCGTGAGCTTGCAGACGGCGGCCCCCCTCCGCCTCTCGGGACGTTCGCCGGTGAGACGCCGGCAGGCACGGGGGACCTGCAGGCCCCCTCTTCCTGTCGGGACGTTCGGCCGCACATCCCCAGTGCAGCCTCTTGTCCTTCGTTTTATACAGCACAGCCTCCGAAAGGCAAGCAGTCGATAGGCGGAACCTGGGGGGAAAATGAGAGCGGTTGTGCGGACCTGGGCGGCCGAGGAACCGCGGATGCGGCAACCGGCGCCCCGCCTGCTACGCTGCGCGTCCCCTCGGGGATGCGCCTCAATCCAGGCGCGCCAGCCGGCGCAGCTCGTCGTCGACCGGCGGCTCCAGCGGCGGCGGGCGGTGCCCGGCGACCGCCGCGGCCACGCGCTCGTGGGCGCGATCGAGCGCCGTCTCGCGCCCGCCGGCGGTCCAGTGCCGGTACGGCAGGTCCACGGCGAGGGAGGGGCCGCCG
>JAAYBE010000343.1 GCA_012719015.1 Actinomycetota bacterium | reverse complement strand
TACGGCTCGACGCCCAGGAGCAGGCCGCGCTCCTTCAGGTCGCGCGTGATGGCCGGGTCGGCGTCCTTGACGAAGACCCCGGCCCACGGCGTGACCTCGGCGACGAACCTGCCCTCGGTGTCGACGGCGTTGACCACGGGCAGGTCGTTGGCGAGGCCGACGCGCATGTCGTCCTCGCCGAAGGCGGGCGCGATGTGGACGATGCCGGTGCCGTCGGTGGTCGTCACGTAGTCGTCGCCGATCACGAAGTGGGCGTGCTTCTCCGGCCTCATGAACCCGAACGGCGCCTCGTACTCGAGACCCAGAAGCTCGGCGCCGGGGAACTCGCGCAGCACCTCGGCCTTCCTGCCGAGCACGCCTTCGACGAGATCGCGCGCGAGCACGAACCGGTCGCCGCGGCTCTCGACGAGCGCGTAGGTGACGTCCGGGCGCACGGCCGCGGCCACGTTGCTGACCAGCGTCCACGGGGTGGTCGTCCACACGGCGAGCGCGACGGGCTTCGGCTCGCCCTCCACCGCCGCCGACACCCTCGCCGCCGCCTCGGCGGTGAGCGGGAAGCGCACGTAGATCGAGTCCTCGGTGATCTCGCGGTAGCCCTGCGCCACCTCGTGGCTGCTGATCGCCGTGCCGCAGCGTGGGCAGTACGGCACGACCTTGTGGCCCTGGTACAGCAGACCCTTGTCCCAGATCTGCCGCAGGATCCACCACACCGACTCGATGTAGTCGTTGGTGAACGTGTAGTAGGCGTCGTCCATGTCGACCCAGAAGCCGATGCGCTCGGTGAAGCGCTCCCACTCCTCGAGGTACGCGGTGACGCTCTCCCTGCACAGCCGGTTGAACTCGGCGATGCCGAAGGCCTCTATCTGCTGCTTGCCGTCGATCCCGAGCCGACGCTCCACCTCCAGCTCCACCGGCAGACCGTGCGTGTCCCAGCCGGCCTTGCGCGGGACCCTGTAGCCACGCATGGTCTTGTAGCGCGGGAAGAGGTCCTTGAAGATGCGCGAGACGACGTGGTGCGAGCCCGGCCGGCCGTTGGCGGTCGGCGGTCCCTCGTAGAAGACGTACAGTGGAGCGTCCTCGCGACCCTCGAGGCTCTTGCGGAAGATCCCCTGGGTCCTCCAGAACTCGAGGATGCGTGCATCCAGCGCCGGGAAGTCGACGCGCGCCGAGACGTCGTCGAACAGGGGCCGCCCGCCACGGGACGCTCCTCCGGAGCCGCCCTCGACAGGCTCTCTGTGGTGACTCTGCACGGGACTCGCTTTCTGCTGGCTCGGACCGGGCGCCCGATTCTACCAGACGTGCGCGCGCGGCCGGCCCGGCGCCGGTCGACCTCGCCCGCCCGGCGACGTGCCACCGCGCCACGGGATGCGCGACTCGGCGGACGCCGGGCGGCCCGTGTAGACTGCCTGCCATGAGCTCATCTGCAGCAGACCACGCCGGGGCAGCCCGGGACCACAGCGGCGAGACGCCGCGCATCCTCGCCCTGCTCGACTACGACGGCACCATGACCACACGGGAGTGCAACGAGGTCGCCCTGCAGCCGCTGGTCGGGGAGGCGTGGTGGGCGCTCGAGGAGGAGTCCTACAACGACCGCATGGGCCACGCCGAGGTGTTCGACCGGCAGATCGGGCTCATCCGTGCACCGCGCGCCGAGGTCGTGCGGCGCCTCATCGAGGTCGCCGAGCCCATGCCCGGCCTGCACGACTTCATCACCCGGTTGCTGGCCCGCGGCGGCGAGGCGGCCATCGTGAGCGCCGGCGTCCGCGAGGCGATCGAGGCGTTCTGGAGCCGCCTCGGCCTCCCGCCGGTCGACCTGTTCGCCAGCGAGCTGGTCGGCGACGGAGACGGAGACGGATCACGGTATCGCCTGCAGTTCAGCAACGCGCTCGGGGATTGCCCGCGCTGCGGACCCGGCAGCTGCAAGGCGGCGGTCCTGCGCCGGCTCCGCCGCCCCGGCGATGTCGTGCTCGTGTTCGGCGACGGACCCAGCGACCTCTGCCCGGCGCGCGAGGCCGACATCGTGTTCGCGCGCGACCACCTCGCCGAGCGCTGCGCCGCCGAGGGGCTGGAGTGGCGCGAGCTGACCGACTTCGGCGCGGTGCTCGCCGAGGTCGACGAGTGGCTGGCGCGACGGGAGGCGGACGAGCCGGAGACGGCGGCCCGGTGAACGGCGGCCGCAGAGGCGGCGACCACGCTGGGGTGCGGGCCGGCGCGGCCGCCCCGATGCCCCTCACGCCCATCGAGCGGCCGGCGCGCCAGATGTTCTCCATCGTGGCGGTGGCGGTCGTCCTGCAGGCGGTCGCCTGGGCCTGCCTCGCCTGGTTGTTGCGCAGCGGGGGCCCGTGGTACGGGTTCTTCGACGTCTCGGACATCGTCGTCTATCTCGACTACGCCCAGAAGGTCGCCGCCGGCCAGGCCGTGTACCGCGACTTCGCGTTCGAGTACCCGCCGCTCGCCCTGCCGCTCTTCACGCTCCCCTACCGCGGCGACCCAGCCGCCTACCCCACCTGGTTCGCCGCCGAGATGATCCTGCTGGGGACGGCGGCGGCGGCCCTCACCGGCGCCACCGCCGCCGCCATCTGGCGTGGGCTGTGGCGGCCGCTGGCCGCCGGCGGCGCCTTCGCGCTCGCCGTGCTCGCCGCCGGCGCGATCACCGCCAACCGTTACGACGTGGCCGTGGCGCTCACGCTCGCGGCCTGCCTGTTCTTCCTGGCGCGGCGTCTCCCGGCGGCGGCCGGCGCGGCGCTCGGGGTCGGCGTGGCGCTCAAACTCACCCCGGGATTGCTCCTTCCACTGGTGCTGATGGTCGCGGAGACGCGCCGCCGCGCCCTCCTCGCCTTCATCGGGTTCCTCGTCTTCGCCGCCGTCCCGTTCCTCCCGTTCCTGGGGCGTCTCGACGGCCTCACCGGCGTCGTGACGTACCACGCGCAACGCCCGCTGCAGATCGAGAGCGTGCCCGGGACCCCCTACCTGATCGCCGGCGCCGCGGGCGCCTGGGGCGTCGGCACCGGGACGTCGTTCGGGTCGCAGTCGCTCGCCGGGCCCGGCAGCGAGCTGGTGGGCCGCGCCTCCGTCTGGGTCGGCCTGCTGCTGGTGGCCGGCGTCTATGTGCTCGTGTGGCGCCGCCGTGCATCGCTGCGCGCGGCGCCCGAACGGGTCCCCGTCGCCGCCCTCGCCTGCGTCCTCGCCTTCACGGTGGCCAACAAGGTGCTCTCGCCGCAGTTCCTCTGCTGGACGTTCCCGCTGGTGGCGCTGGTG
>JAAYBE010000342.1 GCA_012719015.1 Actinomycetota bacterium | reverse complement strand
GTCCTGACGACGACACGAGGGAGAGAGGCGCGATGAGCCACGAGGCCACGCGAGGGTTCCCGCAGCCGGTCCACTTCATCGGGATCGGCGGGGCCGGCATGAGCGGCATCGCCGCCGTCCTGCACGAACTCGGGGTGGAGGTCCGCGGCTCGGACCTCAAGGCGTCGCGGTACACGCGCCGTCTCGCCGCCGCCGGAGTGCCGGTCACGATAGGACACGACGCCGTCAACCTCGGCGACGCCGTGCTGGTCGTCACTTCCTCGGCCATCGGGGAGAGCAATCCGGAGGTGCGCGCCGCGCGCGCCGCCGGATTGCCGATCCTGCGCCGGGCGGAGATGCTGGCCCGGGTCATGGAACTGCGCCGCGGCATCGCGGTGGCGGGCACGCACGGCAAGACCAGCACCTCGTCGATGATCTCCCACGTGCTGCGTCAGGCTGGGCTCGACCCGACCTTCCTCGTCGGCGGCGAGCTCAACGACGTCGGCTCCAACGCCGGCGTGGGCGAGGGCGAGTGGCTGGTCGCCGAGGCCGACGAGAGTGACGGGAGTCTGCTCTACCTGCGTCCCGAGGTCGCCGTGGTCGGCAACGTCGAGCTCGACCACCACTCCAGCTACGGCTGTCTGGACGAGGTGCGCGACGTGTTCCGCCGCTTCGTGGCCCTGCTCCCTGCGGAGGGGCTCCTCGTGCTCGTCGCCGGCAGCGGCGGCGAGCCCCTCGCCACGCACACCAGGGCCGGGGTCGTCGTGGTCGGCCTGGGCCAGGGCGACCTGCGTGCCGACGTCGAGCGTGTGGACGATCGCGGCAGCGTGTTCACGGTGCGCGACGCGGCCGGCGAGACGCTCGCCCGGGTGGAGTTGCGTGTGCCGGGCGAGCACAACGTCCTCAACGCGCTGGCGGCGCTCGCCGTGCTGCGCCATGTCGGCGTCTCGCCGGCCGCAGCGGCGCCGCACCTGCTCACGTTCAGCGGCGCCGCCCGGCGCTTCCAGCTCGTCGGCGAGCGCCGCGGCGTCCGCGTGGTCGACGACTACGCCCATCATCCGACGGAGATCGCCGCCACGTTGACGGCGGCCATGAAGGGCGACCACGGCCGCGTGATCGCCGTGTTCCAGCCGCACCTGTTCTCGCGCACCCGCTACCTGCAGTGCGAGTTCGGCCGGGCGCTGACGATCGCCGACGAGGCGATCGTGACCGAGATCTTCCCCGCCCGGGAGGAGCCGGAACCGGGGGTGAGCGGCAAGCTGATCGTCGACGCCTACCTGGCGGAGCGTCCCGGCGGGCCCGTCTCGTTCCTGCCCCGGCTCGGCGACGTCGTCGCCCGCCTGGCGCCTCGCGTGCGCCACGGGGACCTGGTCCTCACGCTCGGCGCCGGGGACGTCTCCCGCGTCGGCGAGCAGTTGCTCGAGACGCTCGGCGGGCAAGGGGAAGGGACGGCCGGCGCCGAACAGTCAGACATGGTCCGCAATCAGTGATCGAGGTCCGGCGCCGATGACGAGAGCACGGGGCACGAGCCGCCCGCGGCTGCGCCTGCTGCCCACCATCCTGTTGACGCTCGCCATCCTGGCCCTGCCCACGGTGGTCTACGCGTGGGGTCGCGCGTCCTCCTCGTTCGGCGTCGTCACGGTCACCGTGAGTGGGACCGACCTCGTGCCGCGCAAGAAGGCGCTCAAGCTCCTGCGACGCCAGTACGTGGGCCGGAACCTGTTCACGGTGACGGCGGCGGACGTGCGCAAGACGCTGACGCCCTTCTGCTTCGTCTCCGGGGTGCGCGTGGACCGCGACTTCCCCGACACGCTC
>JAAYBE010000341.1 GCA_012719015.1 Actinomycetota bacterium | reverse complement strand
GACGGCTCGACGGAACGCGGCGGTGTCGCCGTGGAGCGTCGTCCGCGCCGCCTGTTCGAGCGCGTCGGCCACGACCTCGCCGGGGTCGACGGCGTCGTGGAAGTCGTCCTCCATCTGTGCCCGGTTCGTGCCCGCGTCGAGCACGTTGGCCGCGACCGCGAGGCGCACCGCGGCGTCGAGCGGGTCGTCGGCCCGCTCGACGAGCGCGCGCAGGCGCGGGAGAGCCGCCAGGGCGACCGCGGTGGAGCGCCGTTTCAGGGCGGCGTACGGGTCGTCGTGGCCGGAGGCGCGGCGCACCAGACGATGGATGCGCTGGGCGGCCTGCGGGGGCGAGCGGTGCTGGTCTGCGTCCGCCGCCAGCATCGTCAGGGCCTCGGCGAGGATGCGACGCTGCGCCGCCTCCTCGCGGACGCTGAAACGTGCCGCATCCAGGGCCTGACGCACGAGGCAGGGGATGCAGTCGAGTTCAGTGCGCATGCAACGGCCGGTCCTTCCCGCGGGTCGTGACGGGCGTCGTCCATGCTATCGCTCCGGCGGCCGTCGCGCTCCACGGGCGTGACCGCCGGCGGATCGTCCTGCCGCCCCTCCTGACCTTCGCCGACAGGGCGGTCGGGCGATCAGGGCCGATGGCGGGTGCTGGGGGACCCGGCGCGAGGTCCATGGGCGGCGCAGGGGCAGGGGAGTCCGGCGGGGAGACGGGGTTTTCCGGCTCCGGGTGGTGGGCATATGCTCGTGACTCCGACGATCCAAGGGGGACCATGCAGCCTCGACTCCGTTTCCTGCCCATCTCCATCTTCTCCGTCATCCTCGGCCTCTCCGGCTACTCCATCGCCTCCCAGCGCGTCTTCGCAGGCCAGGGGTGGAGCGCCGCCGTGCCGGCGGCGCTCCTCTATCTCACCAGTGCGCTGTACGTCGTTCTCGCGGCCCTGTACATCATGAAGACGGTGCGTCACCCCGATGCCGTGGCCGGCGAGTTCCGCCACCCCGTCATGATCAGCTTCTTCCCGACCCTGTCCATCTCGCTGCTGCTGCTCGCGGTCGGGTTCGCGGAGGTCTCGGCGACGGTCTCGCTGGCGCTCTGGGTCGTCGGCGCGGTGAGCAACCTCCTCCTCACGCTCGTGGTGCTCTCCGTCTGGATACGCCACACGCACTTCGAGATCGCCCACTTCAGCCCCGCCTGGTTCATCCCGGTGGTGGGCAACCTCATCGTCCCGATCGCCGGCGTGCAGCACGCCCCCGCCGATGTCTCATGGCTCTTCTTCGCGGTGGGGCTGGTGTTCGCCGTCGTGCTGCTGGTGATCTTCTTCTACCGCATGATCTTCCATCAGCCGCTGCACGACCGCCATCTGCCGACGCTGTTCATCGTCATCGCTCCTCCGGCCGTGGCGGCGATCGCCTACGTGAAGCTCACGGGCTCGTTCGATCCGTTCGCGCGGATCCTGTACTACCTGGCGGTGTTCTTCGCCGTGTTCCTGCTCTCGCAGGTGCGCATGTTCGCCCGTATCCGCTTCTACCTCTCGTGGTGGGCGTACACGTTCCCGATGGCGGCGCTCACCATCGCCACCTTCCTGGTCGGCAAGGAGACCGGAGCGTCGTTCTACCGTGATGCCGCCACCGTCCTCTGGGCGGGGCTCAGCGTGCTCGTCGCGGGCCTGGTCGCGCGCACCCTGGCGGCGGTCGCCCGGCACGAGATCTGCCTCCCGGACGAGGCCGCGCGGGGCGGCGGGTC
>JAAYBE010000340.1 GCA_012719015.1 Actinomycetota bacterium | reverse complement strand
GAATGGTCGGCGTGGCCAGATTTGAACTGGCGACCCCTAGTCCCCCAGACTAGTGCGCTAACCAGGCTGCGCCACACGCCGACCGTGCGGCGTCGATTCTAGCACATGAGTCCCGGCGGGCTGTGGACCATCTGGTACTCTTCGTACAGGGAGACACTCCGAGAGGCGAGGTGGGGCATGCGCGCAGTGGTCATGGCCGGCGGCGAGGGCACCCGCCTTCGCCCGCTGACGAGCAACCAACCCAAGCCGATGGTCTCCTTGTGCGGCAAGCCGTGCATGGAGTACATCGTCGAGCTCCTCAAGCGTCACGGCATCGACGAGACGCTCGTCACCCTGATGTTCCTGCCCAAGGCCATCCGCGACTACTTCGGCGACGGGTCGACCCTGGGCGTGAGCATGCGCTACTCCGTCGAGCAGACGCCGGCCGGGACCGCCGGGAGCGTCAAGCTCGCCGAGGACGAGCTGCGCGAGGGCACGTTCGTGGTGATCAGCGGCGACGCGCTCACCGACTTCGACCTTCGGGGCATGGTTCGGGCCCACGAACGGAATGGGGCCATGGTCACCATCGCGCTCAAGAGGGTGGAGAACCCGCTCGAGTTCGGGGTCGTGGTGGTGAACGAGGAGGGACGCATCCAGCGGTTCCTCGAGAAGCCCACCTGGGGTCAGGTGTTCAGCGACACCGTCAACACCGGCATCTACCTGCTCGAGCCCGAGGTCCTGGACCACATCCCGGCGGACACCAAGTACGACTTCAGTCAGGAGCTGTTCCCCAAGCTGCTCAAGATGGGCGCGCCCCTGTACGGTCACGTGGCCGAGGGGTACTGGCAGGACATCGGCAGCCTCTCGCAGTACCTCGCCGCCAACCGTGACCTGCTCGACGGCAAGGTGGACGCCGAGCTGCCGGGGATCGCGCTCAAGAACCGCATCCACCTCGGCGACGGCGTCGATCTCGACTCGCTGGACAACATCGTCGGGCCGGCCTTCGTGGGCAACTACGTCAAGATCCATCCCACGGCCTCCATCGGGGCCTACTCGGTGCTCGGCAGCAACGTGGTCGTCAAGGAGCACGCCGAGACGCGCAACAGCGTGGTGGCGGCGAACACCTACATCGGCGCCTCCGCCAAGGTCTACGGCGCCGTGATCGGCCGCAACTGCGATCTCAAGGCGGGCGCCCGGTTCAGTGAAGGCTCCGCCGTGGGCGACGAGACGGTGGTCGGCGAGCAGGCCTTCATCGGGCCCGACGTCAGGATCTACCCGGCCAAGACGGTCGAGTCCGGGGCGCAGGTCCACAGCAGCATCATCTGGGAGTCGCGCGGCGCCGCGCAGCTGTTCGGCAAGGACGGGATCGTCGGGCTCATCAACGTCGACATCACGGCGGAGCTGGCGCTCAACCTCGCGATGGCCTACGGCACGGCGCTCAAGAAGGGCGCCCGAGTGTGCACCAGCCGCGATGCGCATCCGGCGTCGCGGGTCATCAAGCGGGCCCTCATCTCCGGCCTCAACTCCACCGGTGTCGTGGTCCGCGACCTGCGCGTCGCGAGCAGCGCCGTCAACCGCTTCGAGGTGAAGAGCGGCAACGCGCAGGGCGGCATCCACGTCCGGATCGCCAGCTGGGACCCGGAGATGATCCAGATCCAGGTCTTCGAGCCGCCGGGGATCAACCTGAGCGAGAGTCGCCAGAAAGACGTGGAGAAGTTCTACGGTCGCCAGGACTTCCGGCGCGCCTTCTACAGCGAGTTCGGCGAGATCCAGTTCCCTGACCGGGCGATGGAGACGTACGTACGCGGACTGCTGGGCTCCTGGGACCTGGAGCGCATCCGCAGCCGTGCCTATCGGCTCGTCATCGACTACTCCCACTCGCCGGCGTCGCTGACGCTCCCTTACGTGCTCGGCGACCTGGGCGCTGAGGTGCTCTCGCTCCGGGCCTTCAACGAGCAGCGTCACGTGAGCCTGGGCGCGGAGGAGCTTGACGCCAACCTCGAGGAAGTGCGGCGCCTCGTCAGGACGGTGGAGGCGGACCTCGGCTTCGTGGTCGGCCCGGGGTCCGAACGCCTGTATCTCGTCGACGACACCGGCGGCGAGGTGGCGTTCGAGAAGGCGCTCCTGCTCTACGTGAAACTGGTGGCGCAGGAGGCGGCACGCGGGGAGAAGATCGCGCTGCCCCTCACCGTCACGCGGCTCGCCGAACGCCTGGCCGAGCCGTTCGGGGTCGAGGTGATCCGCACCAAGGTCTCTCTGCCGGCTCTGGCTCAAGCGTCCACGGAGCCCGGAGTGGTGTTCGCCGGGGCGCTCGGCGGCGGCTACATCTTCCCGCGCTTCCTCCCGGCGTTCGACGCGGTCATGAGCCTGGGCAAGCTTCTGGAGCTGCTGGCCCCGCAGGCGAGGCCGCTCAGTGCACAGCTGGTGGAGATCCCGACCAGCACGCTGGTGCACAGGACGACGGCCTGCCCGTGGGCGCTCAAGGGGACCGTGATGCGCACCGCCACGGAGCACCTGCAGCACGAAGCGGCGACGGGCGACGCGGAGATCGGATTGCTGGACGGCGTCCAACTGCAGCGCGCCGACGGCGGACGGGTACAACTGCTGCCCGATGCGGACGAGCCGGTCTTCCACGTCTATGCGGAGGGCGCCGACCACGGTGAATCGGAGCGCCTCGCGGAGGGGTTCCTGGAGGTCGTCCGCGACGTCATCCGGCGGCACGCCGGGTAGGACGCCGGGTGCGGACGGCGAACGCATCCGTACAATGGGACCCATGGATGCGCCCTCGCCGGGGGTCCGGCAACCCGTAGAAACAGCGCGCCGCGGTCGTCGCCATCGGATCGCCGCCTGGTATCGCCGCCACATCTGGACGGCGACGGCGCTGCTCATCGCCGTCGTCCTGGGGGCCGGCCTCATCGCACTTCAGGTCGCACTCCGCGACAGGGCCGGCCCCGGGGTCACCGTGGCGGGCGTCGGCGTCGGTGGCATGGACGCGGCGCGGATCGCCGCGGTGGCGCGGGAGCGGCTCACGGGGCCCGTCGCCGTCGCACGACTGGACACCGGGGGGGAGGAGCCGATATGTCTCCCTCTGGCGCAGGTCGGCATCACGGTGGATGCGGCCGCCACCGCCGAGCGGGCGCTGGCCGCAGGCCGACGACGGTTCCCCCTCGGTCTCAGCGTATGGCTGCCCGGCGGCCGGACTGACGTCCGACTCCGCGTCCGTGTCGACGGCACCGCGTTCAAGCAGGGCCTCGAGGCCGTCCGCGCCGAGATCGACGTCCCCGCGGAGGACGCCCGCCTCACGCTGGGCGACGCAGCGGTCTCGGTGGTCCCGGCCCGGACCGGACGCGAGGTCGACGTGCTGACGCTCGAGCGGGCGATCCTCACAGCCGTCGAAACGGGGCGCAGCTACGACGGTCCGGTGCCCACGGTCGCGGTGGAGCCGGAGGTCTCGACCGACGCAGCTGAGGCCCGCGCCGCAGCCGCCGGAGTGTATCTGGCACGACCCGTCACGCTCCGTTACCGCTCCCGGACGGTGGCCCTTTCTCCCGCCCAGATGGCCGACATGCTCGCCGTCAACACCGGTGACGACGCGGATGCGTATCCGCTCACGTTCCACAACCGGCGCGCGGCGAAGGAGCTCCGCAGGCTGCTCGCCTTCGCGGAGACCCCGCCGGTCGACGCGACCGTCGAGGTGGGTGACAACGGCGCCATCCACATCACGCCGAGCAGGTCGGGGATGGTGCTCGACATGCCGGTGCTCATGGATCAGCTCGACGAGGCCGCCACAGGCGGGGGACTGCGCACCATCTTCGTGGCGCTCACGCCGGCCTTCCCCAAACTGAGCACGGCCGACGTCGAGAGTATGGGTCTCTCGGCGCTCGGGTCCCAGTTCACCACGTACTTCGACCCTCGCAACGCCGCGCGCGCCACCAACATCGCGCGCGCCGCCAAGCTCGTCGACGGCACCGTCGTCGAGCCGGGGGCGACGTTCTCGCTCAACGCCGCGATGGGTCCGCGGACCGTCAACCGGGGGTTCGACCACGCGCCGGTGATCGCCGCCGACAACGTGCTGCGGCAGGGGGTCGGCGGCGGCATCTGCCAGTACGCCACCACGCTCTTCAACGCGGTGTTCTTCGCCGGTCTGCCGGTGGTGGAGCGTCGGCCGCACACGCTGTACATCTCGCACTACCCCGTCGGGCGGGATGCGGCGGTGGCCTGGGGCAGTGTCGACTTCAAGTTCAAGAACGACTCCCGCGCCCCCGTCATGATCCGCAGCTGGATCGACGGGAGCGCGCTGACCGTCGCGCTGGTGGGCCGCACCGGCAGGAAGGTCACGTACACGACCAGCGACTTCTACGACGTGCGCCGGCCGGCGCACGGAAAGTCCGACCCTCGGGTGATCCACGACGGCGACCTGGGTCCGGGGATCGTCCGCTGGGAGCGCGGCATCGACGGGCGCAGCGTCAGGGTGACGCGTACGGTCAGGGACGGCGGGGGAGAGGTGCTGTTCCGCGACACCTTCGTCTCCCGGTACGAGCCGATGGACTGGGTGAAGCGGGTCGGCAGCTGAGCGGCCGCGCGCGACGACGACCCGCCGGGACGGTCACGCCGTCTTGGCGATCACCTGTTTGCAGACCACCTTGAGCGTCTCGAACACGCCCTGGCCCGTGACGGCGCTGCTCTCCAGGACGGGGGAGTCGGTGTGGTTGAGCAGCTCGTTGAGGTCCTCCACCGAGAAGATGTCGCTGAGGTCGCGCTTGTTCATCTGGATGACGAACCCGAGCTTGCTGAGGTCGTCGCCCTGGCTGAGCAGGTTGTCCCAGAGGTTGAGATAGCTCTCGACGTTCTCGTCCAGGCGTGTGATCTGCGAGTCGGCGACGAAGATGACCCCGTCCACGCCCTGCAACACGAGCTTGCGGCTGGCGTTGTAGTAGCTCTGTCCCGGCACGGTGTAGAGGTGGAAGCGCGTCTGCATGCCCTTCACCGTGCCGAGCGTGAGCGGCAGGAAATCGAAGTAGAGCGTGCGCTCCTCCTCGGTGGCGATGCTCACCAGCTTGCCGCGCGCGTCGGGGTTGATCTTGCGGTGGATGTACTGGAGGTTGGTCGTCTTGCCGCAGAGGCCGCAGCCGTAGTAGACGATCTTGTAGTTGATCTCCCGGGCGGCGAAGTTGATCAGGGGCATGGTGCGGTCTCACACGTCCTTGAAGAGGTCGTCCATGGCGGTACCGGCGGCCGCCTCGAAGTCGGCGTCCATCTCGGGGGTCGCGTCGTCCTCGAGGCCCTCGAAGATCTGGCGGAGGACCTCGATGGCGCGCTGCGTGTACAGCCGTACCTTGCCCACCTGGGTCTCGCGTCCGAACGTGACGATGAGGAGCACCTGATCGGTGACCTGGGAGACGTGCAGGTTGAGCGCGTTCCCCTCGTGGAAGAGCAGCGTGAACTCGTTCTCATCGAGGATCCGGGCCAGTTGCTGCGTAGCGGCGAACGAGCTCGCTGCGAGGGAGGCCAGGGAGAGGGTCTCCGGGTGGTAGTCGTCGGACGCCGTGGTGATGGGCTGTCCGGACGTGCTGATGAGCGCGAGGAAGCTCGAGCCCGAGACCTCCTTGAGCTTGCGGAGGAGGTCGTCACAGCGGTCGAGCTGACGATCGTTGATGACGAGTCCCTTGCGACGAGTCACGCACGCACCTCCCGTTGACGGCCGCGGTGGAGCGAGTATATATCAGCCCGGCGTGGCTCCGGCTCGTCCCGGGCGCGTTGTCACACAGTATCGTCTCCACCCGGCAAAGCATGAGAAGATAGGCGTTGCGAGGGGTGCGGCGCACCAGGCAGGCGGTGGGCCGTGCGACATCAGGGTGAGAAGACGCGGGAGGCGGCCGTTGACCACCATCACGGGAGCAGGGTCCCCATGGGCCTGAAGGGAGATCTGGGCGAGCTGTCGCTGCCGGACCTGGTCGAGATGACCTCGGTGGGCAGCAAGACGGGTCGCCTCATCCTGCACGACGAGGAGGGGGCAGTCGCCGGGGTCCTGTCGTTCCGCGACGGTCGTCTGGTGGGCGCCCGCGCCGGGGAGCTGACCGCCGAGAGGGCGTTCTACGCTCTGCTCGGTCTGAGCACGGGGTCGTTCGACTTCGATCCCGCCGCGCAGCCCGACGAGGACGAGGTGAGCCTGCCGACCCAGAGTCTGCTCATGGAGGGCATGCGTCGCCTCGACGAGACCCGCCGCCTGCGCCGGGAGCTTCCCGCACCCGCGGTCGTGCGCTACGCGGGAGGGAGCAGCGACGACGCGCTGGAGGTGCGCGTGCTCGGCTATCTTGGTCCTGGAGCACGCACCGTGGGCGATGTCGTGGAGGGACTCCTCGTCGGTGGTGATGCCGACGAGTACGACGCACTGCGCGCGCTCAGCGCTCTCGTCGCAAACGGGACGATCCGCATCGACTCGCCGGATGCGGGTGGGGAGGAGAGCGACGAGGCGAGCGAGCGACCTCAACCTGAGCTTGAACGTTGACCACGGGTAAGATAGCATCACCAATCCAGCCCTCTACGCACGGAGAGGAGTCGCGCCATGGACGACATCGTCGATCTGGTGTCCCGGTCGGACGACGACCTGCGCGCGCTGATCGCCAGACTCGAGGCTGAAGAACGCGAGATCTCACGGCGCCGGCGGATCCTGCACGGCGAGCTCGACATCCTCCGCGCCGAACTCGTGATGCGCCTGCAGCGCAAGCACGCCCAGGGCGAGTCGGTCATCTCGGCCGACGACGTCGAAGGGTTGTCGCAGATCCTGGCCGGCAAGGTTCCGGCGGCCGACGCGCAGTCCCCCGGCGCCGAGGCCGGCGGCGGCGAGGACGCGGAGGGGTAGCGTGTTCTGCCCCGAGTGCGGCGTCCGCAACTCAGAGGGCGCCAGCTTCTGCATCCGGTGCGGCGCCAGCCTGATCGCCGAACAACCCGAGTCGGCCACCACCATGAGCTACGTCCCGGGCGAGGATACCGGTGAGCTCACGCCGTTCCCGGCGTGCGCCGAAGATGCCTGTCTCGTCATCCGCAGCGGCGGGGGTCGGGCCGGGGAGACATACGCCTTGCGCGGCGACCGGGTGACGATCGGTCGGCATCCGGAGGCCGGCATCTTCCTCGACGACGTCACCGTCTCGAGGGACCATGCCGTCGTCGTGCGCGAGGACGACGCGTGGGTGATCGTCGATGAGGGGAGCCTCAACGGCACGTTCGTCAACCGGCGTCGCGGCGATCGGACCGTGTTGCGCGACGGCGACGAACTCCAGATCGGCAAGTACAAGCTGACCTTCCTCGCCCCGGCGGGAAGCTGAGGCCGGGGGGGCGACGTGTCCGACGCTGCGGAACTGCTGTTCGATGTGGGGGACGAGCGGCTGCTCACGATCGGGTCGATCGTGGACCGCCTGCGCGGCGAGTTCCCCGACATCAGCGTGAGCAAGCTGCGCTACCTGGAGGAGCAGGGCCTGGTGACGCCGCGCCGCACCAAGGCCGGCTACCGGCTGTACTCCCAGGACGACTTCGACCGCCTGGTCCGCGTGCTCAGCATGCAGCGCGACGAATACCTGCCGCTCAAGGTGATCCGTCGTGAGCTGGAGCGAAGTCCCGCGAGTCCGCTCCCGTCGGCGCGGCAGGGCCTGCGCAGGACGGACCTCGTCGGCACGGGGAAGGGGCGTGAATACACCGCCGAGGAGGTCATGCAGCTCACCGGGGCCGACCTGGGCCTCCTGGAGGAGATGGAAGACTACGAGCTGGTGCACGGACGTCAGGTGAGCGGGGTGAAGCGCTACACCGAGACGGATGCCGGCATCGTCGCGGCGGCGGCGCAGCTCGCGCAGCTGGGGCTGCGTCCCAAGAACCTGCGGGTGCTCAAGAGCGCCGTCGACCGCGAGATGGGGCTCATCGAGCAGGCCCTGCTGCCGGCGCTGCGCTCCAACCGGCCCGAGCGGCGCAGGGAGGGTCTGGAGCAACTGGACGACGTGGTCCAGGCCGCCACCCAGCTCCGCCAGCTCCTGCTCGCCCGCGGCGTCCGCCGGCTGACCGGCGCCGAGCGACTCTGAGGCCGACCCACCCGCCGACCGCCGCGACTCCGCCGCGTCCCCACCCGAAGGAGACTCCCATGACAGACGCAGGCTTCGACCTCGCCGCTCACGTGCGCGACATCCCGGATTTCCCCAAAGAGGGCATCCTCTTCCGCGACATCATGCCGCTTCTGCAGGAGCCTCGCGCGCTGCGCGAAGCTGTGGACCGGCTCGTAGAGTACGGGGCGGACAAGCACGTCGACGTGGTGATGGGCGCCGAGGCGCGCGGGTTCATCCTCGGGGCCGCGGTGGCTTATGGGCTCGGGGCGGGGTTCGTGTGCGCGCGCAAGCCCGGCAAGCTGCCGCACGAGACGGTGGCCGCCGAATACGCCCTCGAGTACGGCAACAACACGCTCGAGGTGCACCGCGACGCGATCAAGCCGGGCCAGAACGTGCTCGTGCATGACGACCTGCTGGCCACGGGGGGGACGGCACGAGCCAAGGTCGACCTGGTCGAGAAGCTCGGCGGCAAGGTCGTGGGCGTGTCCTTCATCATCGAGCTCTCCGCCCTGCGCGGCCGCGACAAGCTGTCCGGTTACGACATCTTCAGCCTGATCACGTACTGATGCGACGGCCCGGGGAGGGGAGGG
>JAAYBE010000339.1 GCA_012719015.1 Actinomycetota bacterium | reverse complement strand
CTCGCCGAGAAGCAGAGGCTGCGCAACCGGCATGCCAAGTCGAGCATCAAGACGCTGTTCAAGAGGCTCGAGGCGCAGGTCGCCGACGGGCAGACCGACGAGGCGGCCAGGACTGCGACGTTCCTCACCTCGCGGATCGACAAGGCCGCCGCCAAGGGCGTGCTGCACAAGAACAACGCCGCGCACAAGAAGAGCCGCGTCGCGCACACACTGGCGCGGCTCTCGGCCTGAGCGGCTGCAGGCAGTGACGACGAAGCGGGCGGGCCGCATGCGGCCCGCCCGCTTCGTCGTCCGTCGCGCCTTCTCCCCGCCGGCGGCGCTCAGGCCAGGAGCCGTACCAGCGCCAACTCGACCACCAGACGTTCGTCGTCCTTGACCCCTCCGACGGATTCGAGGGTCACCGGCGCCTGTCCGCGCAGGCCCGCCTCCGCCTCCGCCAGCGCGCGGTAGGCACGCCCGATCCGCTGCCGGTCGAAGTGCTCCCGCTGCGCCAGCAGCTTCCTGGCGGCCCAGGGGTGGACGCCGAGCTGCTTGGCGGCGGCGGACTGGTCGTTGTGCGGGAGCTGCCGCGCCGCCTCCAGCTGCTCGATGTGGCGTTTCAGGCTGTAGAACACGCCGTTGGCATCGTTGCGCGGATTGCCGGACGCGTAGAGGGCCTCGAGCAGCGCGATGCTGCGCCCCCGCTCGCGGCGGCCCACCGCGTCCATGAGGTCGAAGATCACCGTGTCGTCGTCCGGCGTGCAGACGGCGTCCACGTGGGCCTCCGTCGGCTCTTCTCCGCCGCAGTACTGCTTCAGTTTCTCCAGCTCCCGCTCGATCCGCTCCGAGCGGCTCGGGTCTGCCCCGCAGCGCTCAAGCAGATGCTGCGCCACCGGGCCGCTCAGGTGGAAGTCCTGCGCCTTCGCGCGGTCCCCCACCCAGCGGGCCATCTCCCACTTCTTGGGCAGGTTGAAGACGAGCACCTCGCCGACCCGGGCGACCGCCTTGTACAGGGCGTCGGTCTTGCCGAGCCTCTCCGCCTCGAACGCGATGCAGGTGTCGGGCATGGGATCCTCGAGGCAGGCGGCCAGCTGCCTGCGCTGCGTCTCCTTGAGACGATCCACGCCCTGCACGAGGATCACGCGGATCCCGAGCGCGAGACTCGGCGTCGAGATCGCCTGGAGCGCCTCCTGCAGCGACGCGGCGGTGGCGGAGCCGTCGATTGCGACGACCGTCAAGTCGAGGTCGCTGCCGTTGTCCTTGACGACCCGCATCCGCAGCCGCTGCACAGCCTGGCTCACCTTGGGCCGATCGGTGCCGACGATGAGGTAGGAGGGCTTGAGGGGATCCGTCGAGGCCATCGTGCCGTGAGGATAGCACGGGGGTATGATGGCGCGGGCCGGCTGCGTCACCCGATCCTCCGGGGTCGGGCGCCGGCCGACGACCACTCACGAGGCGCCGGGAGGTGATGTGTGACGATGACCCTCGCGCACATCGCCGTGACGCCGACGTCGCCGGTTCTTCTCGCCGGCCTCGTGACGCTGTGCGTGGTCGAAGTCGGGCTGCTGGCGTGGGCGCTGGTCGACCTGTACCGACGGCCGTCGTCGCAGGTCAGCGGCGGCCACAAGGTCCCCTGGCTGATCCTGTGCGTTCTGCTGCAGATCGTGGGACCCGTCATCTACCTCGTCGCCGGACGGGAGAGACCGGCGACGACGCGTGCCGGACGCCTCCACGCCGACGTGCCCGTGCCACGTCCGGTCGGTCGGCCCGACGCCGCCGCAGCGGCGGACCGTCTGTTCGCCGCGTCGGCCGGCGGCGCCGACCCGGGCGCGTCCGTGTCACCGTCGCCCTCCGGTGCGGCGATCGAACTCCGCGACGTGCGCAAGGCGTTCAAAGGGGCCGTCGCCCTCGACGGCCTCACCCTGAGCGTGCCGTGCGGCTCCGTGTACGGCTTCCTCGGACCCAACGGGGCGGGCAAGACCACCACGCTGCGCATCCTCGCCGGCCTCGCGCGCGCCGACGCCGGCACGGTCCGCGTCCTCGGCCGTGACGTCGGTGACGGCGCGGACGTGCGCAGTCTGGTCGGCTACCTCCCGGACGTCCCCGCGTTCTACAGATGGATGACCGCGCCCGAGTACCTGCGCTTCGCAGGCAGCCTCTTCGGCCTCTCCGGAGAAGGGCTGGAGGATCGCGTCGCGACCGCACTGACGCTCGCGGGTCTGAGTACGACACGAACCCGGATCGGCGGCTTCTCGCGCGGCATGAAGCAGCGGCTGGGGGTCGCCCAGGCGCTGATCCACGGACCGCGCCTGTTGCTGCTCGACGAGCCGACCAGCGCGCTCGACCCCATCGGCCGGCGCGACGTCCTCGACATGGTCGCGTCGCTGCGCGGGCGCACCACGGTCTTCTTCTCGACCCACATCCTGGCCGACGTGGAGCGCGTCTGCGACACCGTGGCGATCCTCGACCGCGGCCGCGTGGTCACAGAGTCGGGTATCGACGCGCTCCGTCGCAGTCGAGGCGGCATCAGCCGCCTCAGCATCGAGGTCGACGACCCGGGCCGACTTCGGGAGGCGCTCGCCGGAGCACCCTGGGTCCGTTCGACGCAGGCGGGCGAGGGCGGCACTCTGCTCGTCACCTGCGACGACGTGGACGCGGCGCAGCGCGAACTTCCGGCCCTCGTGGGCCGGCTCGGCCTCGCGCTGCGCCGCTTCGCCGTCGACGAGCTCGACCTCGAGGATGTCTTCGTCGACCTCCTGGACGGGGACCACCCGTGACCGGGCTGGCCCCCTTCCTGCACAAGGAGATGCGCGAGACGCTGCGCACCTGGCGTCTCTGGGTCCTCCCCGGGTTCCTCCTCTTCTCGGCCGTCAGCTCACCGGTGGTCATGTATCTGACCCCGACGCTGCTCGACCGGCTCGGTGCGGCACAACAGGGGTTCAGCATCACGCTCCCGGAGCCGACCGCCCTCCAGTCGTACATCGAGTACCTGGGCAACCTCAACGAGCTCACCCTGTTCGCGCTGGTGATCGCCTACGGCGGCATCGTCGGCGGCGAGGTCCGCAGCGGCACCGCGGGGCTCACCCTGTCCAAACCGCTCGCTCGCGCCGCCTTCGTCATCGGCAAATGGCTCTCCCAGGCGCTGGTCGTGGTCGTGGGCGCCGCTCTGGCGACCCTCATCTGCGCCCTGCTGACCCGGCTGCTCTTCGACGCCGGCCCCGCGGCGCGGCTCGCGCCCGCCGTCTCGCTCTGGGTGGCGTACGCCCTGATGCTGCTGGCGGTCCTGGTTCTCCTCAGCGTCGAGTTGCGTGCGCCGGCGGCCGCCTCCGGGGCCGGTGTGGGCACGTATGCGGCGTTGCTGGTGCTCGCGCAGTTCGACGTCACCAGCCGGGTCACGCCCGCGGGCCTACCGGCCGCCGGGCTCGCCGTCGTCCAGGGGGAGTCCGCCCACTGGGTCGGACCGCTGATCGCGACCGTCGTGGTCGGCGCGGCCTGCCTCGTCGTCGCCGTCCTGCGCTTCCGCCGGCGTGAGATCTAGGGCGGTCCGGCGCCGGCCGCTGCGCCCTGCCGCTCCGTCCTGACCTCGAGGCCGTCGCCACCGGAGGACAACGCCACGTCACCCTGTCGATCCGTGCGCAGGCACGGCACGCGACAGTCTGCGAGAAGGTCGAGCGTCTCCGCCGAGGGGTGTCCGTGGCGGTTCGGGCCGACAGGTATGACCGCCAGCCTCGGATCGAGGCCCGCGAGCAGGGCGGCGTCGAATCCGCCCG
>JAAYBE010000338.1 GCA_012719015.1 Actinomycetota bacterium | reverse complement strand
GGGGAGTCGGGCCGGCCATGAGGATCACGCTCACCCCGACGGCCCCGTTCCGCCTCGACCTCACGGCGCTGGCGCTGCGCCGCGACGCGGCCAACGTGGTCGACCGCTGGAGGCCGCCCACGTATCGACGCGTGTTCGCGCCGGATGGGGCGGCTTTCGAGGTGGTCGTCCAGCAACACGCCCCGACGGAGGAGCCGCGCCTCACGGTGGACGTTCTCGGGCCGGAAGGCGTGTACCCCACGCAGCAGGTCGCGGCGTTGCTCAGCACCGTGCTCGGCCTCGACCTCGACCTGGGTGCGTTCTACGCGGCGGCCGCGAACGACGACCCGCTCGCCGAGCTGGCGCGGCGCTTCGCCGGTCTCAGGCCACCGCTCCTGCCCACCGTGTTCGAGGCGCTGGTGAGCGGCGTGGCCTGCCAGCAGCTCTCGCTGGCGGTGGGCATGCGCCTGCTGGCGCGCCTGGCGGCCGCGTACGGAGCGGAGCACGAAGGGCATCACGCCTTCCCGCGTCCCGAGGACCTCTCGTCGGCCGAGCCGCAGCACCTGCGCGCGATGGGCTTCAGCCTGCGCAAGTCGGAGACGATCCTCCACCTGGCCGGCGCCGCCACGGAGGGCCGCCTCGACCTTGAGTCGTTACGCGGAGTGGATACCGGGACGGCGGTCGCGAACCTCATGGACCTGCCCGGGATCGGCCGGTGGACCGCGCACTACGTCGCGCTGCGCGGTCTGGGACGGCTCGAGGTGTTCCCCGTCGACGACGTGGGCGCCCAGAACAAGCTGCAGGACGTCCTCGATCTGGAGCAGCGCCCCGGGTCCGAGGAGACCAGGCGCATCGTGGACCGATGGGGAGCGTACCAGGGCTTCCTCTACTTCCACCTGCTTCTCGACGGCCTCGAACGACGGGGGATGCTCGACCCGGCCTAAGCTTCAACGTGAACCATAACCTTATTGTTCAACGATTGACGGCCTGCTCTGTCCTCCTTAGCGTACCCACCCAGGTGGGTACAACCGCCGCCACCACACCCCGACAAAGGAGGGACTCTGGTCGACCGCCGGAACCGATTCCGACACCACGACCCCGACCGCCGAACGGCGGCCATGGACTCCGGGAGGAGATGAGACCGTGAAGAGACTGTGTGTGGCGCTCTGCCTCACGACCGTGTTGGCGCTGCTGCTCGCCACGAGCGCTTCCGCCGCCAGGCCCAACCCCACGAAGATGAAACTGCCGACGAGCTTCAGCCACATCGGCGCGCCCGTGCACTCGTTCACCACCGCCTCCGGGCACGTCGTCCATTACGTCGACCAGGGCAAGAAGAGCTGGCGCACGCTGGTCCTGGTCGGCGGAGCAGGCACGGGAGTGCAGGCGTTCGAGCTCACCGAGTTCACGCGCGCCCTGCGCAACAAGCTGAACATCCGCGTCGTCTGCGTGGAGCGCAACGGCTTCGGCATGACGGAGTTCGAGCCGGCGGATGCGGACGGCGAGATCATCCCCCACGACGCCGGCGACGCCGCCCTCGATCTCGGCGACCCTGTGAAGACGCGCGAGATGTACGGGCAGAACGTGCTCGAAGTCCTCGATCACCTCGGCATCAACAAGTTCAGTGTCCTCGGCATCTCCGGAGGCGGCCCGTACACCGGTGAGATCGCCCGGCAGGCGGGCGCCCGCCTCCGCTCCGTCCACTTCGCCGTCGCGGTCAACCAGTCGGCGCCGGGCCTCGTCTACCCCGATCCCACCTTCCTGGCGGCGATGAGGAGCTACATCATCAACCCGATGGTGTGGTGGGACATGACGGGCACCACCGCCGACATGATCCCGGGCTGGCAGGAGCGCGCTTATGAGGAGGCGAGTTGGTCCGCCTTCGTCCGCGGCCAGGATGCGGATCCTC
>JAAYBE010000337.1 GCA_012719015.1 Actinomycetota bacterium | reverse complement strand
TCCGTGATGGTGTTCATCTCGTCCACGGTCCTTCCGGGTCGTCGGCGGTCACGCCCGGTCCGAGCCGCGTCTCCAGAGAGAACTGATCCGCGCGGCAGAGGAACCAGCCCCAGCTCACCGGCGCGCCGTCCAACTCGTAGAAGACGTGTTCGAGGCAGAGCGCGGCGGCCCGGTCCGGCTCCTGGAGCAGCTGTGCGGCCTTGTCGTCGAGATTGACTGCGAACACGCGCAGGTCGCCGCGATGCAGACCGTGCCCGCCGAACGAACGGAGCAGGCCCTCGATGGAGGTGATCTGCAACTGCGCCTCGACCAGCGGCCGGCGGGCGTCGTACACGATGTGTTCGTGGTGGTAGACGATCGGGTGGTCGTCCCTCATCAGCAGACGGCGCAGGTACACAGTGCGCTGGCCCTGGCGCAGCCGCAACATCTCGGCCACGCGGGCGCTCGCCCTGGTCGTGGACGCCGAGAGCAGGCGCACCTGGACCGCATCGTCCATCCATTGCCGGGTGAGGTCGTGCAGACGGAAGGTCGCGACCCCGAGGTCGAGGGCGCGCACGAACGTCCCGCGGCCCTGTTCGGTCGAGACCAGACCCTCGTCGACGAGGACCGCCAGGGCCCGGCGCAGCGTCATGGGGCTCACGTGGAACTCGCTGCAGAACCGCGACTCCGACGGGAGGCGGTCGCCGGGGCGGTACGCGCCCAGCCGTATGCGCTCGCGGACGATGTCGGCGATGTGCTGATACGGGTGCTTCGCGCGCGCTTCGCCCCGCGACGTGCTCGCGCGCTTCGAGAGCGCTGAACGGCCAGATGCGCTCGCCCGGACGTCCGACCCGACTCCGGTCACGGTCACCTCCCTCGCCTGCGGGTCACGCTGTCGGTCATTCAGTATACCTAGACGAGTCGAGCTTGACTTCTCTAGATATGTTGTAGAATGCGAAGAGGAGCCGCGCAAGAGATGTGCGAGCGCGCTCCGGCGGATGTCCGGAGAAGGGAGGCACCACATTGAGCACGACCGATCTGGCACGAGCACTGGGTGACCTGCAGGAAGACGAGGTGGTCGCCGGCGTCGGCGAGCGGATCGCCGCCGGCGACGATCCCACGGCCATCCTCGCCGACGTGCAGCGCGGCATGGAGATCGTCGGTAAGCGGTTCGAGGACGGCGAGTACTACCTCTCAGAGCTCCTCTACGCGGCCGACATCTTCAAGCAGGTCAACGAGCCGTTGGCCGAGAAGCTGGCCAGTCGCGAGACCGAGAAGCTCGCCACGATGGTCCTCGGCACGGTGAAGAACGACATCCACGAGTTCGGCAAGGACATCGTCGCCACCATCCTGCGCTCCAACGGGGTGGAGGTCGTCGACCTGGGCATGGACGTGGACTACGAGGCGTTCGTGGCCGCCGTCCGGGAACACCATCCGCAGTTCGTGGGCATGTCCTGCCTCCTCACCACGGTGTTCGACGACATGAAGAACACGATCGCGGCGCTCGAGGATGCCGGGCTCCGGGACGGTCTGCAGATCTACATCGGCGGCGGCCCGGTGGATGAGTCGCTCGTCGAGTACGTCGGGGCGGACCTCTACTGCCGTACCGCACAGGACGCCGTCGTGGCGATCAAGAGACACCTGGGGGTGAACTGACGATGGATGCCGCTACTCAGCGACTGCTCGAGGAGAAGGAACGGCGCATCCGGGACGCGGTCGCGCTCAAGACACCCGATCGTGTCCCCATCGTTCCGCTGGGCGACGCCTTCACTGCCCGTCAGGCCGGCGTCAAGGTGTCGGACTTCTGCACCGACCCGCAGATCGCTTATCGCACGATGATCGAGGTGTTCTCCGGGTTGGGCGAGCTGGACGGCATCCAGCACGCCAACTACAACGTCCACCTTCTCAGCACCATCTGGCTCTCCAGGCTGAAGATCCCGGGGCGAGACCTCGGCGAGAACGATGCTTGGCAGGTCGAGGAGATCGAGCTGATGACGCCGGAGGACTACGACGCGATCCTCGACGAGGGATTCGGCCCCTGGCTCGAGCGCTACTTCGCCGAGCGACTGCCCGGGACGGCCGAGGCCTTCGCGGCTTTTGTCGCGACGCTGCCCGACGCCTTCGCGGCGTGGCGCGAGAAGGGCATCGTCGTGTTCTCACCAGTGCTCGCAACAGTGCCGTACGAGTACTTCTGCGGCGGTCGCTCGATGCAGCAGTTCATGCTCGACATGCATCGCCGGCCTGACAAGGTACAGGCCGCGATGGACGCCGCGCTGCCCTTCCTCAAGGAGCAGATGCGCCAGGTCATCCGGGGTCTCTCCCTCATGGGCCTCTGGATCGGCGGCTGGCGCACGGCCAGCGAGTTCCTCTCGCCGCGGCTGTGGGAGCGGTTCGTGTTCCCCTATTACAAGGAACTGGTCGACGTGGCGATCGAGGAGGGGGCCATCCCGGTCCTGCACTTCGACGCCGACTGGACGCGCGACCTCGAGCGTCTGCTGGAGCTCCCCAAGGGCAAGTGCGTCCTGTCGCTCGACGGCAAGACCGACATCTTCAAGGCCAAGGAGATCCTGGGCGACCATATGTGCATCATGGGAGACGTGCCTCCCCGCATGCTCTCGCTGGGCACCCCGGCCGAGGTCACCGCGTACTGCAAGCGGCTCATCAATGAGGTGGGGCCGGGAGGATTCATCCTGGCCCAGGGATGCTGCATCCCGCCGGATGCGAAGTACGAGAACGTGAAGGCGATGATCGACTCGGTGCAATGACTCCTGCGCCACTGCGGCGCCCGGCGAGCCGGGCGCCGCAGTGGCCTGATCCAATGGACCTTCTCTCCTTTTCAGGCTTCCTCGGCTCGGGCAAGACGACCCTCATCTTGGCGTTGGCGAAGGAGCTCGCCGCACGGGGTCACCGTACGGCGTTCATCGTCAACGAGGTCGGCGAGGTCGGCGTCGACCAACGCATCCTGCGCGACGACGGGCTCGAGGTGTACGAGATCACCTCCGGCTGCATCTGCTGCCAGATGGGCGTGGACCTGGTCAAGACCATGGAGGCACTGGTGCGCGAGGAGCGCCCTCAGAACATCATCATCGAGGCCTCCGGCGTCGCCACTCCGGACGGCATCGCGGATTCGCTGAGCTACTATGGAGGTCCGCCGTTCGCGAGCACGCGCAGCATCGGCGTTCTCGACCCCACCCGCCTCGAGGCGCTCATCGAGGTCATGACGCCCCTCATCGAGAGCCAGATCGCAGGCGTGGACGAGATCATCGTGACCAAGACCGACCTGGCTACGGGCGCCGAAGTCGCACAGGCCCGAAGCGTGGCTGAACGCCTCAACCCGAAGGCCGCCTTGCGGACGCTCTCCGCCACGGACCCGGTCGCCCTCGCCGACCTGGCGCGCTCACTGGCGGGGTCGGGGAGGACGTCGTGACGGAACGCGACCGACTGGACCCCTTCGCCGCTTCGCTCACGTTCGAGGCCGGAAGGCGCGTCGACAGCGGAGGGGAGCTCCTGGCCGCACTGCTGACCGACATCGGCGAGGCGTGCCATGCGGCGGGCTGCTCCCTCATCGGGCACATCAAATGCCATGCCGCGGGCAACGGCCGGGCTTTCGCGTGCAGCCTCACCTCACGGCGGACGGGGGCAGCGTGCCGCGGAGCGCACCTCGAGCCGCTCGAGCCGGGAACATCCCTGGAGGTCGAGCTGGTCGTCCTCGTGTACGGTCTGTCCCGGGACACCGTCGATGCCGCGGTGCGACAGGCACTCGCACGGTCTGCGAAGGGCAGCGGCGGCGACTGGG
>JAAYBE010000336.1 GCA_012719015.1 Actinomycetota bacterium | reverse complement strand
GATCGCGGGGTACATGAGGAACGATCCCTCCGACGTCTCACCCGAGACGGTCCGCTCTCCCCCACCCTCGGCGTCGGCGATCCTGATGTCGGCCGTCGCCGCCGCGCCGCCGGAGGGCCCCGTGATCGACTGCCACGCGAGCCACGGGACGTCCATGACCAGGCCGAGGGGCTGGTACTGGAGGGGCTGCGGCACGCCGACCGCTATCGAGCGGGTCTCTCCGCTCGAGAAGTCGGCCAGGCGGATGTCGGCCCAGGATATCTCCTCGATCGACGGATCGATCTCGATGCTCCACCAGGCGACCCAGCCGTCTGAGACGACGGGCGCGAACGCCCTCGCGCCGGGCACCAGGAATTCGCGGCGCTCACCGTTCGCGAGATCCAGCGCGACCGCCGGGCCCTCGAACCCGCCGCTCTCCGCTGTCGACGCCTCCGGCCAGTCCGCCCATGCGACGAGATCGCCGTCGATGGCCGGCGCCTCGACGGGGTCGGCGCCGTGTGTCAGGCGACGCTCCTGGCCGCTCGCCAGGTCGAGACCGTACAGATCCAGGGCGACCTCGTCATCCGCCGGCGTCGCGTCGTCGCGACCGTCAAGCCACACGACCCAGCGCGACGACACGGCCGGCCCGAGCTTGACGCCCTCGGCCGTGCAGACGTCCCGCAGGGCACCGGCATCGAGGTCGAACGCCCGGACTGTACTTCGCGCGTCGAGCATGCCCGACCGCTCGCTGTCCACCCACACCACCCAGTGGTGGTCGCTCGACGAGGCGTCGGCCGGCGAGGCGGCGGGCGACGACGTCCCCGCCTCCACGGCGCAGCCGACAAGCGCGCAGCCTGCGAGAGCGACGAGGACGCAGAGGATCGACGGCACAGCCCTCGTCAGCCGGCCGCCGCCGATCGACAGCTTCATGACTGGACCCCCTTCTTCATGACTGCCGGCGTGCCTCCAGCCGGCCGATGCCTTGCAGACACGCTGCGAGCGAAACCGCTCGGCTCGATCCCGTCGCTGGACGCGCGGCCCCCTGCGCTTGCCGGGAGCGGCGACCCCTCGGAGGCGGGGCGGTCGCACAGGTCGCGGAAGACACCGTTCAGCCCGCACCACGAGCGCAGGACGAGCACCCCCGGACCAGGCTGCACATCCGGCTTTGCGAGATACACGGCGACCTCCGCAGTCTCGCGCTGACGCCTGAGGCGTGACGTGCGCGGTCAGGCGGCGCCACGGTCGACGCGCCCGTTCGGCGAGTCGGCCCGCTCCACGCCATCGCGGCTCATTGAGACCACTCGCCACGAGTGGCCGTCAGCAAGGCAAGCAGCGAGATCACCAGAAGGAGCGCCAGGCTCACGAGGGCGTGGATGCGGTAGGGCGTCGTCGTGAAGCTCATCTCCATCTGCTTGATCCAATGGCCGCCCGGTGAGAACGTGACGTCGGCGTAAACGAACCACGCCGCCACCGCGGCTCCGAAGACGGCGAGCAGCCAGCGCCGGGAGACCAGTAGCAGGGCACAGAGCCCGCCGACGATGATCATCCCGAAGCCGCTGGGCGGCAGGTTGCCCCACTGGAGCCAGATCGGCAGGCCGAAGTAGTGATCGACGACGGCGGCGCCTCGCGTGAAGCCGTACAGCACGACGGGCGCCGTGCTCACGGCGCAGAGCAGGCCGAGGACGCCGCCGACGCCGAGCCCCCACCTCATCGAACGCGAATGCTGCGGTCTGGCGCTCACGTGCTCCACCCCCCCTGGCGACGCCCCCGACGGACCGCCAGACGCATCACGAGTGACCTGCGCGAACTGCAGTCTCACATTACTACAGGAATCGCCGCCCACGTGCTGTTGATGTGCGCGTTCAGGGTCGATGTGCGTGGTGGGCGGAGCTCCCTGGGGCGGAGCTGCCCGGATCAGGCGCCCCCGATGACCCGATCCAGCGCGGCTCCTCGATCACGCGTCTGGTCGTCGCCGGGGCCGCTTCGCTGGCGG
>JAAYBE010000335.1 GCA_012719015.1 Actinomycetota bacterium | reverse complement strand
TGGCGGCCTCCCTCGAGAGGCGCGAGTCCCCGTCCCCGACGGCGCTCGAGCCGCTTCTGCCGTACCCGACGATGAGCGTGGCCGCCGCCGACGCCACGAGGGCGGCGGCGAGGACGGCCGCCGCGATCATGATCCTCGTCCTGCGAGTCATGGCTTCCTCCTCTCGGGCCGCACCCCGCGGCCGTGTCGACCACTCTGCGGGGGAGACGCCGGCCGGCGCCGGGGGGTTCAGGCGGCTCTGCGGAGCTCAGAGACCCCGGTCGAGGAGGTCGTCCGAAGGAGCGAAGCCGCGGCGCATCGTGTTCTCGGTGACCACACGAGGCTCCAGGAACTGGAGGAGGTAGTCGGGACCGCCGGCCTTGGAGCCCACGCCGCTCATCTTGAAGCCGCCGAACGCCTGGCGCTCCACCAGCGCCCCCGTGATGCCGCGGTTGATGTAGAGGTTGCCGACGCGGAACTCACGACGCACGCGGGCGATCGTCGCCGGGCTGCGGCTGATGAGCCCGCCGGTGAGCGCGTACTTCACGCCGCCGGCGACGGTGAGCGCCTCGTCCAGATCGGCGACCTTGATGACCGCGACGACCGGGCCGAAGATCTCCTCCTGGGCGATGACGGCGTCGGGGCGTACCCCGGTGAAGACGCGGGGAGAGACGTAGTAGCCGGAGTCGGGGCGTTCGTCGTCCGCCGGCCCGAGGGCGACCGTCGCCTCCTGCTCGCCGGCGGCGATGAAGCTCTCGATGCGCTCGCGCGCCTCGGCGGAGATGACCGGCGGCACGCGCGTCGCCGGGTCCTCGGGAGGTCCAGTGCGCAGGCTGCGGGTGGCCTCGACCAGTCGTGCCACGAACTCGTCGTGGGCGGCCTCGAGCACGACCACCCGCGAGGCCGCCGAGCACTTCTGGCCGGCGTAGCCGAACGCCGAGGCCACGACCTCCGTGACGGCGACGTCGAGGTCGGCGTCGGCGTCGACGATGATGGCGTTCTTGCCGCCCATCTCCGCCACGACCTTCTTGACGCCCTCCCGGCCCGGGTGCTGCGCCGCCTGGCTGACGATCCGCAGGCCGGCCTCCATGGATCCGGTGAACACGATGAGGTCGACGTCGCGGTGTCGGACGAGGAAGTCGCCGACCTCCGCGCCCGGAGCGGGGAGGTAGTTCACCGTCCCGGGCGGCGCTCCGGCCGCCTCGAGGAGCCGGATCAGATGAGCGGCGATGACCGGCGTCGCGCTGGCCGGCTTGACGATGACCGGGTTGCCGGTGACGAGCGCGGCGCTCGTCATGCCGGTGAGGATCGCGAGGGGGAAGTTCCACGGCGCGATCACCAGGGCGACGCCGCGCGGCTGGTAGAAGTAGAGGTTGTGCTCGCCCGGGGCGCGGCCCATACGCCGCGGCGCACCCAGGCGGAGCATCTCGCGTCCGTAGTACTCGAGGAAGTCGACCGCCTCCGTCACATCGCCGTCGGCCTCGCGTCGTGGTTTGGCGGCCTCGAGCGTCATCAGGGCCGAGAGCTCCATGGCCTCGGCCCGCATGAGCTCAGCGGCGCGGAACAGCACCGCGGCGCGCTCGGCCGGCGTCGCGTCCCGCCACGCCGGAAGCGCCGCGCGGGCCGCGGCGACCGCCGCCTCCGC
>JAAYBE010000334.1 GCA_012719015.1 Actinomycetota bacterium | reverse complement strand
GGACGGCCTTGAACTCGCGGCCGTCCTTGATGCCGCCGCCGACGTCGAAGATGACCTCGCGCAGGGTGGAGCCCATCGGCACCTCGGCGAGGCCGCCGTTGACCAGTTTGCCGGCGAGGCTGAAGGCTTTGGTGCCGCGGCTGTTCTCGGCGCCGAGCTTGTTGTACTCGGCGGCGCCGTGGGCGATGATCCAGGGCACGTTGGCCCAGGTCTCGACGTTGTTGATGTTGGTGGGGCGGCCCCAGAGGCCGGAGACGGCGGGGAAGGGCGGACGGGCGCGCGGCATGCCGCGCTTGCCCTCGATCGAGGCGATCAGCGCGGTCTCCTCGCCGCAGACGAAGGCGCCGGCGCCGAGCTTGAGGTGCAGGTTGAACTCCCAGCCCGTACCGAAGACGTCGCCTCCCAGGAACCCGCGCTCCTCGGCGTCGGCGACCGCCTTGGTGAGACGCTTGACGGCCAGCGGGTACTCGGCGCGCACGTAGACGTAGCCCTCGTGGGCGCCGATCGCCCAGCTGCCGATCAGCATGCCCTCGATGACCGCGTGCGGGTCGCCCTCGAGGATCGAGCAGTCCATGAACGCGCCGGGGTCGCCCTCGTCGGCGTTGCAGATGAGGTACTTCACGTCGCTCTGGCTCTGGTGGGCGAACTTCCACTTGACGCCGGTGGGGAACCCGGCGCCGCCGCGGCCGCGGATGCCCGAGTCGGTGACCTCCTGGATGACCTGCTCTTGGGTCATCGTCGTGAGCGCGGTGCGGGCGGCCTCGTAGCCGCCGCGGGCGAGGTACTCGTCGAGGCTCTCCGGGTCGATCACGCCCACGTCACGCAGGGCGATGCGCGTCTGGGCCTTGTAGAACCCGATGTCGTGCCAGTCGCGGATGCGCTCGCCGGTCTGCGCGTCCTTGTAGAGGAAGCGCTCCACCGGACGGCCGTTCCTGAGGTGCTCGTCGACCACCTTGGCCACGTCCCGCGGCTTGAGATGGCCGTACAGCGTGTCGTCGCTGAGCACGGCGACCGGGCTCATGGAGCACAGGCCGTGACAGCCGATGATGCTGACGTCCACCTGGTCCGCCAGGCCGGCCTCCCGGACCTCCTGCACGAACGCGTCGTAGACGGCCATCGAGCCGGCGAACACGCAGGCGGTGCCGGCGCAGACCTTGACGGTCCAGCCGCCGTCGGGACGTTCGCCGACGCTGACGTTGCGGGCGTCGTCGTGCGGGCGCGGTGTCGTGGTCTCGTCGGTCATGGTCTCTCTGCTCACCCCTTCGTGGCGCCGACCTGCTCCATGAGGTCGCGGATGATCCGGCGTGTGCTGTCAGGGGTGAGGCCGCCGTAGGTCTGGTCGCCGATGCGCATGACGGGGGCCTGCGAACAGGCGCCCATGCAGGCCACGGACGACAGGGTGAACTTCATGTCGCTGGTCGTCTTGCCGTCGGCCACGCCCAGCTCCTCCTCCAGAGCCTCGGTGATCTGTACCGCCCCCGCGACGTGGCAGGCGGTGCCGTGGCAGACGTCGATGATGTGTTCGCCCACCGGCGAGAGGCGGAACTGGTTGTAGAAGGTGGAGACGCCGTAGATCTGGCTCAGCGGGACGCCGGTCTGGAGGCTGATCTCCTGCAGCGCGACGCGCGGCAGGTAGCCGTACACGTCCTGGGCGTCCTGCAGCATGGCGATGAGACCGGTGCCGTGCTCGTAGAACTCGTCGAGCACCGGCTGCAGGTCCTTGAGGTCGACGCCCTGCTGGGCGGCGAGGCGGGCCTCACTGATGCGCGCCGCGTTGGGCACCGGCAGGCGGTACTTGCTGGTGTGGTTCACGCGGATGACCTGCACCGGGCAGTTGCTCTCGCAGAGGGTGCAGGACCGGCAGCGCGGCTCGCCGTTCGAGGGGTCGATGACCACGCGGAAGAGGCCGCGGCTGCGCGCCGGCAGGGTGATGCGCTCCTCCGGATACTGCACCGTGACCTTCTTCATCGGCAGGTGGCGCAGCGTCTGCCGCATGGCCTTGAACATGCCGAGCATCAGGCGCTCACCACCGGCTGGCGCTCGCGCTCACGGCGCAGGCGACGCTTGAGGAGCGGGTCGAACAGCCCCACGAAGGCGAAGAAGGAGACCCAGCCGAAGACCAGCAGGCCCCACTTCCAGCTCGGCACCCACAGGATGATCGCCGCTGTGGCCAGGGTGTTGGCGAGACCCAGCGGGATGAGGATCTTCCAGGCGAAGCCCATGAGCTGGTCGGCCTGCAGGCGCGGGATGCTGAAACGGACCCAGACCAGCAGGAACACGAGCACGTAGGACTTGAGCACGAACCAGAACACACCGACCAGGTCGACGCCCCACAGGCTGACGGCGCCGTTCCACGGCCCCATCCAGCCGCCGAAGAACAGCGTGACGGCGACCATGGACATGATGGTGAGACCGGCGTACTCGTTGAGGAAGAACATGCCGAAGCGCATGCCGGAGTACTCGGTGGAGTAGCCGGCCACCAGTTCCGTCTCCGACTCGGGGAGGTCGAAGGGTCCGCGGTTCAGCTCGGCGATCGAGGCGATGTAGAACATGAGGAAGGTGAACGGCGCGTAGAAACCGATCCACTCGTAGTGCGCCTGGAAGGCGACCACGTGGTCGAGGCGCAGCGAGCCGACGATCATGGCCACGATGAGCAGCGCCAGCAGCATCGGGATCTCGTAACTGATCATCTGCGCCGCGGCGCGCAGGGCGCCGACCAGCGAGTACTTGTTGCGCGACGCCCAGCCGCCCATGAGGATCGCCAGCGTGGTGAAGCTGCTGATCGCCACGAGGAAGATGATGCCGACGTTGAGGTCGGTCGCCAGCAGCCCGTCGGTGTACGGCAGCACGAGCTGGATGGCGACGGCGCCGATCATCACGGTCACCGGGGCGAGCGTGAACAGCACCGGGTCGGCCGCCAGCGGACGGAAGTCCTCCTTGCCCATCATCTTGAAGGCGTCGGCCACGCTCTGCAGCACACCCTGGGGGCCGGTGCGGTTGGGGCCGAGACGGTCGCCGATGAACGCCATGGCGCGGCGCTCGAAGTAGATGTTGACGAGCGCCGCCACGAAGACCACCACGTAGGCGATGACCACGAAGAGGACGGCCCTGAGGATGCCGAGGAGGATGTCGATCAACGGTCGATGCCTCCGAGGACGAGGTCGATGCTCCCCGAGATGGCCACCGCGTCGGCGATCTTGTTGCCGCTGAGGAGCTTCGGGAACAGCTGCAGGTTGCAGAAGCACGGGTCACGGTACTTGAGCCGGTACGGGTAGCGCGACCCGTCGCTCTCGATGTAGGTGCCGAACTCACCGCGCGGGTTCTCCTGGCCGACGTAGCACGACCCGGGCGGCGGCGTGATGACGTAGGGGGCCCGCAGCGAGCCCACCTGGACGGGGCCCCTGGGCAGCATGTCCAGGCACTGCTCGATGATCTTGAGGCTCTCGCGCATCTCGCGGATACGCACGCGGTAACGGTCGAACACGTCGCCGTGGTGCTCCACGCAGACGTCGAAATCGAGCTCCGGGTACACCGAGTACGGCCGCGTGCGGCGCAGGTCGAGCGGGATCCCGGAGGCGCGCGCGTTCGGCCCGGTGATGCCGTAGTCGACGACGTCCTGCTGCGTGATGACGCCCTTGCCCTGGGTCCGCTGCAGGAAGATGGCGTTGTCGTCGACCAGGGCCTCGTACTCACGGATCTTCGCCGGGAACGTCCGGACGAAGTCGCGGCACTTCTCCACCCAGCCGTCCGGCAGGTCGTAGCGCACGCCGCCGAAGCGGAAGTAGTTGAACATCATGCGCGCGCCGGTGAGCTCCTCCATGAGGTCGAGGACGTCCTCCCGGTCGCGGAACATGTAGAAGACCATGGCCGTGCCCAGCGGCGAGAGGTCGGCGGTGAACGTGCCGACCGCCACCAGGTGGCTGGCGATGCGCATGAGCTCGGCCGTGATGACGCGGATGAACTCCGCCCGCCGCGTCGGCCGGATGCCGGCGAGCTTCTCCACCGCGAGGACGTAGGCCCACTCGCAGTTGATGCCGGCGACGTACTCGGTGCGGTCGAGGATCGGGATGTACTGGAAGTAGGTGCGCCGCTCGGCGATCTTCTCCTTGCAGCGGTGCAGGTAGCCGATCACGGGGATCACGTCTTTGACGAGCTCGCCGTCGAGCGTGACGACCAGCCGCAGCACGCCGTGTGTGCTGGGGTGCTGCGGCCCCATGTTGACCACGACCTCGTTGAACTCGAGGCCGGCGACGTCGGAGCCCTCGCCGCGCGCCGTGGACTCCTCGATACGGCGCAGGGCGAGCTTCACGGCCTCGTCGGGCTCGGGCGTCTCGAAGTGGTCATACATGCGGGTGGTTCTCCGCGAGGTCGACGTAGTCTTTGCGCAGCGGGTGCCCGACGAAGTCGTCCCTGAGCAGGATGCGGCGCAGGTCGGGGTGCCCGAGGAACCTGATGCCGACCATGTCCCAGGCCTCCCGCTCGTGCCAGTCGGCCGCCGGCCAGACGTCGCTGACCGTGTCGACCTCGGGCTGCTCGCGGGACAAATCGACGTGGATCTGCAGCCAGGTGTTGGTCTTCCACGAGTACACGTGGTAGACGGCCTCGATGCCGGTGCGCTGGTCGACGCCGGCGATCCAGTTGAGCGTCTCGTACCCCACCTCGGGGTCGGCCTTGAGGCGCGCCGCGGCGTCCTTGAGCTTCTCGGGCGCGCAGCGGACCACCACCGTGTCGGGCTCCTGGACGCGCACGTCGGTCAGCTCTCCGGCGAAGCGCTCGGCGAGCAGCGCGGCCAGCGCGTCCATGCCCCTGGGGTTGCTGCCCACGGTGACCGGCATGCGCTCAGGCCTCTTCCGCCGTGGCCGGCGAGCCGGCCTCGACCTCGTCGTCGAGGACGAACGGCGTCTCGGGCACGAACTTGTGCTGCTGGATCTTGCCCTGCAATTCCAGCAGCCCCTGGAACAGCGCCTCGGGCCGCGGCGGGCAGCCGGGGATGTACACGTCGACCGGCACGACCTTGTCGACGCCGTTGACCACGTTGTAGCCGTCGTAGAACGGCCCGCCGCTGGTGGCGCAGGCGCCCATGCTGACGACCCACTTGGGCTCCGACATCTGCTCGTACAGACGCCGCAGTACCGGCGCCATCTTCTCGTTCACGGTGCCGGCCACGATCATCAGGTCGCACTGGCGCGGCGTGGGGCGGAACACCTCCATGCCGTAGCGCGAGATGTCGTACCGGGCGAAGCCCGACGAGAGCATCTCGATCGCGCAGCAGGCGAGGCCGTACGTGAACGGGAAGACCGAGTGCGAGCGCGCCCAGCTGAACAGGAAGTCGGCGGTGGTGGTGATGACGTTGGGCTGGCCGAAGTGCTCGAGCTTGGGGTACTTGAGCGCTTTGATCCGGTCGCTCATGCCCACTCGAGGGCCCCCTTGCGCCAGGCGTACAGGAGCCCGAACGAGAGCACGGCGATGAACAGCAGCATCTCGACGAACCCCGCCGTCCCGAGACCCCGGAAGACGAGCGCCCACGGGAAGAGGAAGGCCGACTCCACGTCGAAGACGAGGAACAGCAGACCGAAGACGAAGTAGCGCACCGCGAAGGGCTGCCACGGGTTGCCCACCGGCAGGATGCCGCACTCGTACGTCTGCAGCTTGGCGGGCGTGGGGTGGCTCGGGTTGATGAGCTTGGAGAACAGCAGGATGAGGACGACCAGCGCCGCGCCGGCGACGATGAACAGCCAGACGTACAACCAGTCAGTGAGATGTGCGCTCGCCATACCTGATGAAAAGCCGCCCGCGTCCCCCCCTGGAGATGCGCCGGACGACCTGCGTACTGTACCAAAGCCCGTTTGTACGGCGCAACCGCGCCGTGAACCCGTGGGGGGTATCCGGCGGCGACCGTGATATGCAGGGATTTTCTGCTGTCGCAGGGCGGAGCGGGACACGGACGCGGCGCGGCCACGGACCCTTCATCGGGCCGCGTTGAATTTCCGTCGCGCTCCCCGTACGATGAGGAGACTCGCACACCCGACGAGCCAGGAAACCCCACGTGAGCATCGGTCCCGCCGAGATCATCGTCGTCCTCATCATCGCGCTGCTCGTGTTCGGCCCCAGCCGGCTTCCGCAGATGGGCCGCTCGCTGGGCAGGGGCGTGCGCGAGTTCCGCAAGGCGGCCGAGACCGCCAAGCACGAACTCGGGCTGGATGAAGTGGCAGACCAGGTCAACGAGGTCAAGTCGACGGTCACGGCGCCGGTCAAGGAGGTCACGAGCACGTTCGGCGACCTCAAGCAGGCGGTCGACGTCAAGGCGGCGGTCGAGGCGCCGCTCCAGGGCGGAGCGGCATCCGGGACGGGCGCGGCCGCCGGGACGGACGCCCCACAGGCTCAGCCCGGGCCGACGGAGACGCCGGCGCCGGCCGGCCACACCCCCGACGCGCCGTCCACGTCCGCGCCGCCCGACGAGGCCGGCGGCGGCCCGGGAGCCTCGAGCGTGGGGGCCTGACCCATGGCGATCGGCGCCGACGACCGTCTCACGCTGTTCGAGCACCTCGACGAGCTTCGCCGACGCCTGTTCGTCTGCATCGTCGCGGCCGTGGTCGGAGTGGTCGTCGCGGCGATCTTCAACCGCTTCATGTTCGGCCTGCTGCTGCATCCGCTGCGGTCCATGCCCGGGCTGCCCGCGTCGGCCACCGAGATCACCACCTTCAGCCCCGCCGAGCCTTTCATGGTCAGCCTCAAGGTGTGGGTCGTCGGCGGACTCATCCTCGCCTCCCCGGTGCTGATCTACGAGCTCTGGGCCTTCGTCGCGCCGGCGTTCACGGCCAGCGAGAAGCGGTACTTCTACCCCGTCGTGTTCGTCACCACGGCGCTGTTCTTCTGCGGCGTCGCGCTCGCCTACTTCGTCGTCCTCCCGAAGGGGCTGGGATTCCTGCTCGGCTTCAGCGCGGGCTTCTTCCACGTCCAGTTGCGGGCGCAGGAGTACTTCACCTTCATGGCGCTCTTCATCCTCGCCTTCGGGGTCGTCTTCGAGCTGCCCGTGATCCTCGTGCTGCTGGCCAAGGTCGGGGTGATCGACGACCGGTTCCTGCGCAGGCACCGGCGCTGGGCGGTGCTCGCCATGGCGTTCGCGGCCGCCGTCATCACGCCCAGCCAGGACGCCTTCAGCATGCTGGCGATGTTCGTGCCGCTGTACGTTCTGTACGAGATCTCCGTGGTCATCGCCCGTTTCGTGCAACCGAAGAAGGAGGGCGACGCCGTCGTCGACGACTCCCGCGGCGGCGACTCCGCCAGCCGGGCGCCGGCGTGAACGCGCGCGACGGGCGGCGCGTCTCCCGGAGCGGTAGAATGATGTGTCATGGCTGAGTACACCCGCTACACCGCAGAGCCTGAGGACATCCCGCGCCGCCGACGCGAGCGCCGCAAGAAGAAGGCGAAGTCGCGCAGCCGCGCCTGGCTGGTCGTCAAGCTCTTCGTCGTCCTCGTGCTGCTCGCGACCGTCGCCGGCCTGGCCGTGACCGCCGGGGCCATCTATGCGCTGTCCCGCGACCTGCCCTCGCTCGAGGACCTGCGCCGTAACCCGCGCGCCGTGAACACGGTGCTCTACGACCGCACCGGCAAGCACGTCATCGCCGTGCTGCACGGGGCCGAGAACCGTGTGCTCGTGAAGAGCGAGGAGATCCCCGACTTCATGAAGGACGCCACCGTCGCCGTGGAGGACGAGCGCTTCTACGGGCATCACGGAGTCGACTACAAGGGCATCATGCGCGCCCTGCTCCAGAACGTGGAGGCGGGCACGATCGTGCAGGGCGGGTCCACGATCACCCAGCAGTTCGTCAAGAACGCCTACATCGACGACGAACGCACCTACAAACGCAAGCTCCGCGAGGCCGTGCTCGCTTGGCAGCTCGAAGACCGCTGGAGCAAGGACAAGATCCTCACCGAGTACCTCAACACGGTGTACTACGGCGCCGGCGCCTACGGCGTCGAGGCGGCGGCGCGCACGTACTTCCACAAGCATGCGTCCGACCTCAACCTGAAGGAATCGGCGCTGCTCGCGGCGCTGCCCAAGTTCCCGTCCGCCTACTCGCCGACCACCGACAAGGACACGGCCAAGCAGCAGCGCGACAAGGTCCTCCAGCTCATGGCCAACCAGGGCTACATCACCCAGGAGCGCGCCGACAAGGCCATGGCGAGCAAGCTGAAGGTCTATCAGCGTCCGCCCAACTACAACAAGAGCATGGCCGACTACTTCGTCGACTACGTGACCAAGGTGCTCACCCGGCGTTACGGGTCACGGATGGTGTTCGAGGGCGGACTCAAGGTGGTCACCAGCATCGACCTCGGGTGGCAGCAGAAGGCGATCGAGATCATCAAGTCCACCACCGGGCCGCTCAACTTCGGCTTCAAGCCGTCGGCGGCCCTCGTCGCCATCGACCCGCGCACGGGCTACATCCGCACCATGGTCGGCGGCCTGGATTACAAGAAGCAGAAGTTCAACCTGGCCTGGCAGGCCAAGCGCCAGCCCGGCTCGTCCATGAAGCCCTTCGTGCTCGCCGCCGCCGTGGAGCAGGGCATGGACCCGGACTCCACCTACTACAACTCCAAGAGCCCCATCGTCATCCCGATGGGCGCCTACGCCGAGCCCTGGATCGTCAACGGCGACGGGCCCGGCGGCCCCGAGAGCGTCTCGGCCGCGACCACCATCTCGGACAACGTCGTGTTCGCACAGCTCAGCGTCGACGTGGGCCCACAGCGGACCGTCGACCTCGCGCACCGCGTGGGCATCACCAGCCCGCTGGATGCGGTCCCCTCGATCACCCTGGGCACCTCGGGCGTCTCGCCGCTCGAGATGGCCGACGCCTACGCCACCTTCGCCGCCTACGGCGTCCATCACAGACCCCAGGCGATCGTGCGCGTGTACCGCGCCAACGGCAAGCTGGACTGGAAGCCGAAGACCAAGGGCAAGCGCGCCATCCCGGCGGGCGTGGCCAGCGTGGTCACCAGGTGTCTCGAGCGCGTGGCCTCCGGGGGCACGGGCTCGGCGACCGGCGCGTACTTCCCCTACGCGCGCGCCGGCAAGACGGGCACCACGGAGAACGGATGGGACGTCTGGTACTGCGGGTACACGCCCGAGCTGGCGGCGGCCGTCTGGATGGGCGACATGAAGAAGAACTCCCCGATGAGCGGCGCCTACGGGGGCACCTACTGCGCCCCCATGTGGGCGAAGTTCTTCGCCGCCGCGCTGAAGGACTCCGGACACTCGAGCTTCAAGAGCTTCCCGTGGTCGTTCAGCCGCTGGGAGGGCAAGATGCAGACCTCCAACTCCCCGTCCGGCTCCCCGTCGCCGTCGCAGAGCGGCAGTGCCAAGCCCAGCCCGAGCCCGACCAGGACGCTGACGCCCAAGCCCAGCCCGACGAAGACGACCCCGCCGCCCACGCCACGACCCACGCCGACCAAGACCAAGACCCCCAAGCCGCCACCGACGCCCACGGACACCCCCAGCGGCGCGGCGCGGCCGTTCACGGCGGCGCCGGGCGGCGGCAGGGTCGCGGCCGCCACGACGGGGGAGGGCGACGGCGGCGCGGTCGGGGCCCTGATCGACTGGATCGCCGGCCTGCTCGGAGCCTGAGGTCAGTGTCGGCCCGCGACGCGCCTCACCAGGTCTCGTAGCGCTCCGACCCCTTGCGGTACTCGCGGATCTGCTCGCCCATGCCGTCGGCGAGAGTCATGATGCGGCAGCTCATCTCGAGCACGCTGGTGAGCTGGTAGGCCTCCTCGAGCAGATGGCCGATCGCGAACGGTCCGTGCCCGCGGAGCATGACGATGTCGTACTCCTTGAGCCACTTCGGCAGCAGTTCCGCGACCTGCTTCGACCCCGCCGTGAGCTCGGTGTGCACCACAGGCACCTTGTGGAGGAGGTACGAGCCCTCGCTGTCGATGGGGACGATCTCGTCGCACATCAGGGAGCGGGCGATCGCGTAGGGCGGGTGCGCATGGACGATCGCCTGCGCCGCCGTGGCCTCGTAGATGGCGCGATGCACGTTGATCTCGGTACTGGCGAGCACGACGTTGGCGTCGTTCTCGCTCAGGCCGGTCTCGATGACGTCGCGCTCCTCCAGGCGCGCCAGCATCGACCCGCGCCGGGTGATCGCGATGCGGTCGCCCATGCGCACGCTGAGGTTGCCGCCGTGGGAGCTGACGACGCCGGCGACGAAGAGGTCCCGGCCGATCCGGCGGAACTGCTCGAGGACGGCCGAGCTCACGGCGCGTCCGCGTCCGCGCCGCGGGCCTGCCGGCGGCCGGGCGGGACACCGGCGGCGGCGGCCACCGTGAGCAGCCCGAGCCGCTCGAGCTTGACGGCCGTGGGCACGCCGGCCTCGTCCCAGCCGCGCGAGATGTAGTACTCGTCCAGCATCGGCGGCAAGTCTACTACCTGGCCGGCGGAGGGCCCGTCCGCGACCGGCTCGTGCAGCAGCCGGGGCGGCAGCGTGTCGTCGTCCCGCGTGAACCCGGCGGCGAGGTTGAAGAGCCTCTCCGCGTTCCAGATGCGCTCCCCGAGCGACAGCAGCTCCTGCGGCTCCACGGTCTCGCCCCAGACCGCGCCGAGCTGTCGTGCGTAGTAGTCCTCCTTCATCGCGAAGGCGGTGAACTTGCAGACACTGAGCGAGTCCAGCACGGCGTTCAGGTTCTGCAGGTTGATGAGCAGGCCCGCCTTGCCCAGCGTGGCGAACCGGTCGACCATCTTGGGCACGCCGAGGATCTCGGGACCGAGCATGTTGGCGCGCAGGTGGCAGCCGCCGCGGTTGCTGGTCGCGTAGGCCAAGCCCTGCGCCTTCATGCCGCGCGGGTCGTACGCCGGCATCTCGAGGCGCTTGACGCTCATCGAGAGGTCCGGCCGGCCGTGCAGGGCGGCCAACCGGGCCGAGCCCAGTCCGAGCTCGGCGCCGAGGCCCTCTCCGGCGGCGGTGGCCGCGACGAGCTCGACGATCGCGCGCGCGTCGCCGAACCGGGGACCGTCGGGCAGCAGCCCGAGCTCCGTGAGCTCCATGGCGCAGGCGATCGTGGAGCCCATCGTGATGGTGTCCAGGCCGGCGCGGTTGCAGGCGTAGTTGGCCCGCACGACCGCCGCCAGGTCGGAGACGCCGCACTGGGCCCCGAACGCCCAGATCGTCTCGTACTCTGGGCCCTCTCCGGTCTGGTCTCCGACGGCGGTGCGCCGAGCGCAGCCGATCATGCAGCCGCGACACGCCGACCGGCGCCGCAGGTGGTCCCGCTTGAGCGCCTCGCCGGAGATCGCCGCGGCGCCCTCGAACCGCGTCTCGCGATGGTTGCGCGTCGGCAGCGCGCCGGCGCGGTCGAGCACGTTGACCAGCACCGCCGTGCCGAACTCCGGCAGCGCCGTGGAGGTGATGGGGTTGGCCTTGAGGAGCTTCTCGGCCTCGTAGACGATGAACTCGAGCCGCTCGGGGTCGGCCACCGGCGGCCGTCGGTCGCCGTGACCCAGGACGAGCGCCTTGAGACGCTTGGCGCCCATCACGGCGCCGAGGCCGCCGCGCCCGATCGACCGGCCGCGGTTGTTGACGATGCTCGCGAACAGCACGCCGCGCTCGCCGGCCGGGCCGATCACGGCCGCCTCGGAGCGCGGGTACAGCTCACGCAGACGGGCGAGCGTGGAGGGCACGTCGCGCCCCCAGAGGTCGCCGGCGCTGTGGAAGCCGGCCGCCGGACCGGCCGGCGATGCGTCGTCGGCGCCGACCATGCCGAGCGTCACATACCCGGGCTCGTCCAGCGCCCCGGAGACGATGAGGTAGTCCCAGCCGAGGCGCCGGAGCGCATCGCCGAAGCTGCCTCCGGAGTTGCCGTCGAAGAGCGTGCCGGTGAGCGGCGAACGGCTCGTCATGCTGTACCGGGCGCTGGCAGGGGCGCCGGTGCCGGTGAGGGGACCCGGCGCCACCACGAGGAGGTTCTCGGGAGAGAGCGGATCCACCTCGAACAGCCGCTCACGCAGGGCGAGGTACGTGCCCAGCCCCCTGCCGCCGAGCCAGAGGCGGGCGACCTCCACGGGTGACTCCTCCTCCACGCAGGTACGCCGGGAGAGGTCGAGACGCAGGCCGCGCAGCGGCTGCAGGACTGAGGCGGGCGGTGTCACTCCCTGAGTATAGACACGCCGGAGGAGCGCTGCCCCGGCGCCGGCTTCACCCGTGCTTCACAGCGCCGTGCGCTTGTCGATCACGCGGACCGCCTTGCCCTCGGAGCGCTGGATCGTGCGCGGCTCCTTGAGCTTGACCGCCGCCTGGATGTTGAGCACGTTGTAGATCTGCGCCTGGACGCCCTTCTGGAACCGCTCGAGATCGCCCATGGTCTCGGCGAAGATGTCCTCGCCCACCTCGACCCACACCTCGATCACGTCGAGGTAACCCTTGCGGTCGACGACGATCTGGTAATGCGGCTCGATCGCCGGGATGCTCATCAGCACCTCTTCGATCTGGCTCGGGAAGACGTTGACGCCGCGGATGATGAGCATGTCGTCGCTGCGTCCGATGGGCTTGGTCATACGCAGCGAGGTCCGCCCGCAGGCGCAGGGCTCGGCGATCAGCGCGCAGAGGTCTCGGGTCCGGTAGCGGATCAGCGGCTGTGCCTCACGACTGAGCGTGGTGAAGACGAGCTCGCCGACCTCGCCGTGGGGCAACGGCCGCAGCGAGTGCGGATCGATCACCTCGGCGAGGTAGTGGTCCTCGTTGATGTGCATGCCGGCCTTGCAGAGGCACTCGTAGGCCACGCCGGGGCCGCCCATCTCACTGAGGCCGTAGATGTCGAGCGCGTGCGCACCCAGGCCCGCCTCGATCTGGGCGCGCAGCTCGTTCGTCCAGGGCTCCGCGCCGTGGAAGCCGACGCGCAGCGGGATGTCCTC
>JAAYBE010000333.1 GCA_012719015.1 Actinomycetota bacterium | reverse complement strand
CGGGTAGAGCGTGTTGCCGTCCACACGGATGCCGGCCTTCCGCAGCGTCCCGAGCAGCGCATACCCGTAACGCGGTTCCCGGAGCACGGCGAGGCAGGCGAGCACCACCGAGCCTCGGCGGATCTCCTGGACGTGTCCGATGAGGATCTCGTCGTCGACGCGTTTCTCGTCCATGCGTCACACTATACTGTGTCTTACACACCAATGTCAAGCGCACAACGAATCGCCCAGGACCCGGGACGCGCAGGGGGCCGGCTCCCGGGAGCCGGCCCCCTGCGACGCGGAGCGCGCGGCGGACGTCCGCCCCACGGGAGGCCCGCGGGACGCCCCGCGGGCCTCCCTCTGATCCGGTCAGGCCTCGTCGGTCCCGCCGGACGCGAGCTCCGCCTCCGCCGTCTTGCCGAAGCCCCACCCCCAGAAAGGTCTGAGCTTCATGAGGTTCCCGTCGATGTCGCGCAACGGGATCGGCGGGTACTTCTTGTGCGTGAGATACGTCACCACGATCAGCACCCCGATCGAGATGAGGAACGCCGGCACCGAGGCGATGTAGACGGCGTCCCACATCGCCCACTCGACGTACACCTCTCCCTCGGTGACGACGCCCGTGTTGGCGGCCGCCGTGTCGGAGTAGTAGTAGACGAAGCTCAGTCCGACCCAGGAGACGAAGCCGGCGATCAACGAGGTGAGCGCCGCGCTGCCGTTGCACTTCTTCCAGAAGTACCCGGCGGCGAACGGCGCGAACAACCCGACGAGGATGATCGACCAGGCGATCACGACGAGCATGTAGATCGTCTCGAGGTAGAGCGCCATGAGCGTGGCCACCACGGCCGCGATCGGCACGACCGCCCGGGTCGTCTTGAGGGTCAGCTCGGACGAGGCGTCCGGCTTGACGAACTTGAGGGCGTTGTAGCCGATCATCGACGAGATCGCCAGGAGGGCGCTGTCACAGCTCGACATCAGCGCCGCGACGATGGCGGCGACGAACACCCCGGTGAGGATCGGCGGCAGCCACTGCATCGCCATCCAGGGCAGGATGTCGTCGGTCGCCCCGATGGTGAGGTTCGGGTGCACCTCGAACATCGCGATCCCGAGCATGACCGGGATCATGCCGATCGTGAGGTACAGGATGGCGCCGTAGTACGAGCTCCTCACGGCGACCTTGTCGCTCTTGGCGGAGAGCACCCGCTGCATCAGGTCCTGGGCGGGGATGCTGCCCAGGCCGATCGCCATCCACGCGGCCACGTAGTAGAACCACCCCGGTACGCCGAAGTAGCCGAGATACCCGGCGTCCTTGGTCGGCGCGAAGGCCCAGGTGGGCAGGTCGTTCCAGTTGCCCGCCTGCGTGAACAGGTGCCCCCAGCCGCCGATGTGATCCACGGCGAAGGGAAGGATGATGATCAGCCCCGCGCTAAGGATCATCATCTGGATCACGTCCGTGATCGTCACCGACCACATGCCGCCGAGGATCGTGTACACGATGACGACCGCCGCCGAGATCACGATGCCCCAGCCTAACGGCATCCCGGTGAAGACCTTGAGCAGGGTGCCGAAGGCGACGAGCTGGGCTCCCACCCAGCCCACCTCCGCCGTGACGAGCACGATGACCGAGGCGAGCCCCATGTTCCTGCCGTAACGGATGTGGAAGAAGTCCACCAGGGTCAGATACCGCCCCCTGCGCATGAGACGGTTGAAGAAGATGGCGGCGATCACGAGACAGAGCGCGGCCCCCCATGGGTCGAAGATCACACCCTGGTTGCCGAACAGGTAGGCCTGGGCCGTCGAGCCCATCAGCGTGCCGGCGCAGAACCAGGTGGCGAACAACGTCCCGGTGGTGAAGAAGGTGTTCAGCCGCCGGCCGGCGACGATGAAGTCGGTCGAGTCTTTGACGCGCCTGGAACTCCACACGCCGACGCCGATCATGCCGGCCATGTAGAGGGCGAGGATGACGATGACGATCGTGCCGTGCTCGTAGTGCCCGATGTCGAGGATCTCAGCTGCCGCTACCATTCATCACACCTCCTGAGCGAGGGGGGCCGGTCGGGACGCGTCAAGAGCGTCCACCGCTGCGTGTGCTGCATCGCTTCACCTTCCTCTCCTGACATCGGTGACTGCTCTGACTGCCCCGTCGCTCACGGTCGGCGTCGCCCGGGCGCCGGAGCCCGCGGACGGGGCATCGCCAGTCGGTCGTCCCGGCAGGCGGCGCCGACGATGGATGCGGCCCGGAGGGGCGCGTGATGCGGGGCGCGCGGTACCCGGCCGTCGGCGCACGAGAGGAACCACGCGTCGGCGCGAGCTGAAGGAGGGTCGAAGTCCGGGGAGAGGAGCGACGCGCCGGAAGGAGCGCGTCGTGGAGCGCGCAGGCGCGGCCGAGGACGTCCGAGGCCACTGGACGAACGCGACGACCGTCGTTCTCAGCATGGCCCTGCCATGTTCCCCCGGTGTGTCGGAACGAGATGTTCCCCCCAACGACACACGCTGTGCGGCCGCCGCACGACGGCGGCCACGCCGAGTCATGCGCATACTACCAGCCGGTCAAGCGTCGGGCCAGGGTGCGCGGGTGGAGGCCCGCGAGGGAGGCGACCCGAGGTCGTCGACGGACGGGGGCGCCGCTCCCGTCTCAGTCGTCTGTGGAGCGGGGGGCGTCGGCCGACGACGTCCGGCGGCGCGACGCGCCGGTGCGGGCGCTCATGCTCCGTGGCACTTCTTGTACTTCTTCCCGCTCCCGCACGGACAGGGGTCGTTGCGGCCGACCTTCTCGTGCACCACCCGCTGCTGCACGGCCACCGGCTGCGGACCGGTACTGGTGGTGGCGCCACGGCCGGCGGCGGCGTTGGGCGGCGGCGAGTCGGTGAACCCGTCCTGCGGGTACTCGCCGGCCGCCATGGCGGCCCCGGCGAACGACGTCTGATAGGCCAGGTCGTCGCCGCTCGTGTAGTCGAGGGCCATCATCGGCTCGTCCAGCGTCATGGCGGTGAACATGGCGAGGTCCTCGGGGGTGTTCTTGAGGAGAGTGGTGACCGTGCTCAGCTTCACGCCCTCGAGCATGTCCTGGAAGAGGTCGAACCCCTCACCCTTGTACTCGACCAGCGGATCCCGCTGCCCGAGCGCCCGCAGGTGGATGCCCTCCTGCAGGTAGTCCATGTCGAGCAGGTGTTCCTTCCAGCGGCCGTCGATCACCTGGAGCATCACGGCGCGCTCCACGCTGCGCATCTGCTCCTCGCCGATCACGCGCTCGCGCTCGTCGTACTGCTCGAGCGCGTCGTCCACGGCGAGATCGACGACCTCGTCGACGCCGGCGGCATCCGTGTCGATGTCCTTCTCCCTGAACGACGGCGTGTAGACCTGCTTGAGCGCGATGAGCAGCGAGTCGAGGTCCCAGTCCTCGGCGTACTGCTCCCCCTCAAGGGCGCCGCGCACGGCATCCTCGACCAGCTCGGCCACCATCTCACGGACCTGCTCGCCGAAGTCCTCGCCCATGAGGATGCGCTGGCGTTGGTCGTAGATGACGCGCCGCTGCTCGTTCATGACCTCGTCGTACTTGAGCACGTTCTTGCGGCGCATGAAGTTGAGCTCCTCGACCTTCACCTGCGCCTTCTCGACCACGTTGCTGAGCATCCTCGCCTCGATCGGCTCGCCCTCAGACGGACCGAGGCGGCTGAGGATGCGGTACATGCGGTCGCCGGCGAACAGCCGGATCAGCTCGTCCTCGGCCGAGAGGTAGAAGCG
>JAAYBE010000044.1 GCA_012719015.1 Actinomycetota bacterium | reverse complement strand
TCGAGGCCCTCGAGGACCTGGATGTCCTGCGCGTCGTAATCGGACTTCTTCACACGACCTCACAGTGGCCGAGGGGTTGGGCGACGTCGTGGGGGGCAGGCTGCGCCTGCCTGCGTGAGTATACCAGAACGAGGGTCCGGAGGCGACCCGAAGCGAGCGCTAAAAGCGCCGCAAAACGGCGCTTTTCGTCACTCTCGACGGGGGTCGCCGACGGGGCCCTCCGGAGGCCCCTCAGAGGACCGCCGCAGGGCGGCCTCGATCGCCGCCCGCAGCCGTTCGTCGCGCACTCCCTCCACGCCGGTCTGGGCCGTCTCCCGACCGTCCGGCCGGGACGGTCGGGACCGATTCTCCTTCTTCGCCGCCGGCCGCCCGGAGTCCTGCCCCGGTGGACCCGCCGGATCCGCTGCGGCGCCTCCGGCGGACGCGATCTGGTCGGCGGAGCCGCCGGGCGCTCCGGGCTGCTCGCGCGCCGGCGGCGAAGAGGAGGCCGAGGTGCGCGGACGCTCTGCGTCGTCGCCCATGACCGACGGGTGTGCCCGGGCCCCGTCCCCCGGAGCCGCCGGACTGCCGATGATGAAGCGCAAGCGCTCGACCGGGTGCCCGGGGGCCACTTCTTCCATCCTCCTGAGGATCTGCGGCCCCAGGTACGTCAGTTCATTCGCCCAGACCGAGGAGGCGCATTCCACGGTGAGCAGCCCGCGGCGGAAGGCGCGTGGCTTCGTGCCGGCGGCCACGGGACCACCGACCGCACGCGCCCACGCTGCGTACGCACGCGCCTCATCCCCGTGGGCCAGCCGGTCGAGCGCCGGGGTGAGGACGTCGCCCACCCGGCGCGGCAACGCGGCGCCGCCGTGTCCGTCGCGCGGGCGCGAGCCTCGTCCCGCCCGGAGCCCGGACGCGTCCTCACGGCCTGCCTCATTCACAGCGCGTCCAGGCCGGGTGGCGCCGGCGACGTCCCGTCGCCGGCGGGGGAGGCGATCTCGCCGGGCGTCAGCGAGCCGGCGAGCGGGAGTTCGACGACGGTCGCGCGAGTCAGCTCCTCCTCGGTGAAATAGTGCCGGTCGGTGGTCGTCACCACGGCCTGGCCGGCGGTCGCCAGCATCCGCACGAGGCGCCGTCGTCGTGGGTCGTCCAGCTCGCTCATGACGTCGTCGAGGAAGAGCGGACCCTGGCGTCCGGTCCGCGCCGCCGCCAGCCGCTGCTCCGCGAGGAGCAGGGCCAGGACGGCGGCGCGCTGCTCCCCCTGAGAGCCGAACAGGCGCAGGTCCCGTCCGCCGGAAGGCAGGGCGGCCGGGCCGCAGGCCGTCTCCGTTGCACCGCCGCGTCTCGCGCCGCCGGTCTCCCCTCCTGCCCGCTCGCCGTCCGGGCCGACCTCCAGGAACTTGAGATCGTCGCGCTGCGGGCCGAAGAGCGACAGGCCGCGCCTGACCTCGCTCGGCTGGCGGACGCGCAGCTCCTCGAGCAGCAGGGCCTCGTCGTATCGCACCCCGTCCAACTGGGCGACGAGCTGCAGGGCATACCGTCCCCCCGCCGGCGCCAGCGCCGCGGCCGTCTCGGAGAAACCCTCGGACAACGCGGCGACGAGGTCGCGGCGGCGGCGTCCCAGCTCGGTCGCGACCCGGGCGAACTGCGCATCCCACGGGTCCAGGGCGCCGGGAGCGGCGCCCTGCTTCACGGCCGCGAGCTGCGCATTGCGCTGGCGCACCACGAGCTGGAGGTCGCGGACGGCGGCCGCGTACTGCGGATCGAGCGCGGCACCGAAGGCGTCGAGATGGGCGCGGCGGCGCGCCGGGCTTCCCTTGACCAGCAGCAGGCTCTCGGGGACGAAGATGAACACATGGCTGCGGGAGCGCAGATCCTCCATGGACGCCACCTCCACGCCGTCCCAGCGCACCCGCTTGCCTTCGCGGGGGGCGAAGCCCACCTCGACGCGCTGCATCCCTCCGTCGGTCGTCTCGAGCTCGAGTTCCACCCGTGCATAACGCTCGCCCCAGGTGATGAGCTTCTCGTCCCTGCGCGTCCGCGGCGAGCCGCCGCGCAGTGCGAACCACGCCGCCTCCAACAGGTTCGTCTTGCCGGTCGCGTTGTCGCCGACCACGACGTTGAGCCCCGGTCCGAAGCGGACAC
>JAAYBE010000332.1 GCA_012719015.1 Actinomycetota bacterium | reverse complement strand
CGGCATGGTGGAGCACGGCCTGCGCGACCGAGCCCAGGATCAGGCCGGCGAAGCCCCCGCGGCCCCGGTTCCCGATGAAGAGGTGGGTCTCGCCCTGCTTGCCGCGCGCCTCGGCCAGGATCGCCTCCGCGGGGGACGACGACTGCAGCAGCTTCGTCTCGACCTCCACGGAGTCGTCCGTCACGATGCCCCGGATCTCGTCGGCGGCCTTCTCCAGGAGTTCCTCATGCTTTCCGATGTGCTCACGGTCGGGCGGGATGATCCCGCCCCCGCCCAGGCTGGACGACGTGATCCCCATGCGGACGACGGACACGACGGTCACGGTGTGCGGCTTGAGCGCCTGAGCCATCTCCGCGGCCATGCGACACGCCGCCTGCGCGGCCTCCGAGCCGTCGGTCGCCACGATGAACCTCGATGCAGCCATTGATGCTCCTCCTGTCGGGGTCGGTCGGGCTCCACGCGAGGGCGCGCGCGTCCGCGCCGCTCGACCTCCACTCCCGTCATCCCCGCTCCGCCCTGCTTCCAGACGGGTCGCGCCGCGTCACGGGACCAGGGCGACCACGCTGAGCGGCGTGCCCGAGCCGCCGACGAGCTGCAGCGCTCCGAGCACGAGGGTGGCGCCGGTCGGCGGCAGCTGGTCGAGGTTGCCGAGGCACTCGAGGGCGATCTTGTGGTTCTCCGCCATCAGCATGTTGGTGGCGTAGCTCTCGTCCGTGCCGGCGTCGACGCCGTGCGTGTCGATCCCCACGCCGGCGATGTCGCGCTCGTCCATCAGCCACGTCGTCGTCTCACCGTCGAAGCCGGGGAAGTGCAGCTCGCCCTGGTCGTCGAGGTTGAGGAAGGCCTGCGGGTCGTCCCAGAGGTCCTGCCAGCCCGTGAGCATGAGCACCACGGAGCCGGGGGCGATCTCCCCGTGCTCCTTCTCCCAGGCGAGCACGTCGTCGCGCGTGAGCCGGTAGTCGGCGTCCTCGGCGCACTGCGGGCGTGCGTCCACGACCACCGCCGGCACGACGCGCTGCTCGGCCGGATAGCTGGTGATGTCCTCGGGCGAGCCCTCGACGAAGCTGTTGGGGGCGTTCATGTGGGTGGCGCTGTGCTCGCCGATGGAGAAGCTGCGCAGGTAGTACCCGTCCTTGTCCATCGTCGCGACCACCTTGAACACCACGGCGGGGTCGCCGGGCCAGAGCGGGATGTCAGGGCTGATCGGCTGGCTGAGCTCGACGACGCGGGAGTACGAGACGGTCTTCGCGGCGCCGGCGGCCTCGGGGGAGGGGCTCGCCCCGTCGGATCCGGCGCCGCAGCCCGCCGCGACGAACACGGTCCCCGCGACGAGGACGGTGGCGGCGGCGACCAGGGCGAGCCTGCCGGCCGAGAGGGGGCGCTGCGGCGAGGTGCTACGGGAGGTCATGGCGACTCCTTCGGTCGATGTCGGGAGTGTCACGTGTGTCGGGGCATTCATACGACGACGGCCTCGCCGCGGCAAGGGTCCGGGCGCGTCGTCGCGCGGTTCCGCTGCCGCGCGCACGTCAGGCGTGCGTGGCCCGGGTCAGGCCGGCCGCGCGGGCCGCCTCCAGCGCGGCGATGTGCTCCGCTCGCGTGGTCCTGCGCGCGATCGTGCGGAGGTCGTCGGGCGCGCGCTCCGCCGCGGCGCAGGGGCGGTACTGGCCCATGACGTTGACGAAGGTGTCCGCGCTGAGTCCGGCGAGGAAGGCGAAGACGCGGGCGCTCTCATCGACCAGCCCGG
>JAAYBE010000331.1 GCA_012719015.1 Actinomycetota bacterium | reverse complement strand
GTGTCGGGCCGCGTCGTGAACACGGTGAGCACGTCGTCGCGGCCCTGCAGCCCGAAGTCGACCTCGGCGCCCTCGCTGCGCCCGATCCAGTTGGTCTGCATGAGCTTGATCTGCTCGGGCCAGTCGATCGTCTCGAGGTCGTCCAGCAACCGTTGGGCGTAATCGGTGATGCGGAAGTACCACTGCTCGAGGTCCTTCTTGGTCACCTCGTTGCCGCAGCGCCAGCAGCGGCCGTTGACCACCTGTTCGTTGGCGAGGATGGTCTTGTCGACCGGGCACCACCACTGCTGCCCGGTGGCCCGGTACGCGAGCCCACGCTCGTACAGCATCAGGAACCACCACTGCGTCCAGCGGTAGTAGTCGGGGAAGCAGCTCGTGATCTCGCGCGACCAATCGAACGACAGACCGATGAGGTCCATCTGCCGGTGGTAGTTGGCGATGTTCCTCTCGGTGGTGATGCGGGGGTGGACGCCCATCTTGATCGCGTAGCCCTCGGCGGGCAGACCGAAGGCGTCCCAGCCCATGGGATGGAGGACGTTGAACCCCTGCATGCGCTTGAAGCGCGCGATGGCGTCGGTGGGGACGTAGTTGCGGCAGTGGCCGACGCTCAGTCCGTCGCCGGAGGGATACGGGAAGAAGTCGAGGACGTAATACTTGGGCCTGTCGTCCTCGTCCGGCGTGCGGTAGGCGTCGCTCTCCTTCCAGCGGCGCTGCCACTTCTCCTCGATGGCGTGCGGGTCGTAGCGTCGGTCCACGTGCGTCCTCTCTTACGGCGGAAGCGCCTTCGCGGCGGATGGGCACGGCCTCCGATTCTACACGAGGCGCGGAGGCCCCACAGGGACGCGGCGACCGCGGGCCGGGCGGCGGCCCCGCTCCCGTCATCCCCCGAAGGGCGCGTAGGTGACCACGGTGCGGCCGCCGGTCGCGTAGCTCAGCGTCGTCACCGCCAGCAGCCGCCGAGGGTCGTCGCGGGCGAAGTCGAGGAGCTGATACGTGTACACGTCGCGCGAGCCCGGCGGGGGCTCTCCGCGCGTCGGCGTCGTGCGGGAGGCCGCCCCGATGGCCTCGTACCCCGAGGCCCCGGCCGTGCCGGCGTCGACCAGGACGACGCCACCGTCCTGACTGACGCCGGCGACGTGGTCGTTGCCGTACGCGATCACCACCTGCGCGCCCTCCTCACGTGCGGCGTCGACGGTGGCGGCCGCCTGCCGCAGGTCGTGCACCAGCACGACCTGCGGACGCGGGCTCTCGAGACCCCAGCGGACGGCCAGACGAGCGCTCGCCGCCTCGAGCGCCGCGACGTCGGAGTCGACCCGCGGGTCGGCCGCGAGCGGGTCGGACGCGCCGAGGACGGTCACGCCGGAGACGGCCACCGTCGAGTGGTCGAGGATACGGAAACCGGCGCGGCGGAACACGGCCAGCGCCGGCGCATCCTCGTGGTTCCCGCCGACGAACGCGACCGGCGCCGGCGGCCGTCCGAAGACGCGCAGGAAGACCTGCGCCTCCTGCGCGGTGCCGGCGTCGGTCAGGTCGCCGGCCAGCAGCACGGCGTCCACCGGCTCACCGTCCCCGGCCGCCAGCCGCGCCGCGGCGCGCGCCCCGAAGACGTTGTCGTGGATGTCGCTGACCAACAGCAGGCGCACGACGTCGGCGCGTGCCGGCCGTCGCGGCGGGTTGGTCATCTGCGTGGCCACCGCCTCGAGGCCGTCGAAGTAGTCCTGCAGACGACCCAGCCGGTCGTCCTGGTCCCCGCCGCTGCCGAAGACGCGCAGCATGGGCAGGATGGAGGGGACCCGGGACGCCAGGCCCGCATAGCGCACCGAGGGCGAACGGTCGAGGGTGGCATAGCTCACGAGGACGAAGGCGCCGGCGGACAGCAGCGCCAGCGCCGCCCCTGCGCCCAGCCCCCCGAGCCGGCGCCACCCCGACCGCCGCCCGGCCGCCAGCGCGCCGGCGGCGGCGCCGGCGGCGAGCAGCCAGGGCACGCGGGTGAGCAGGAAGTGGTCGAAAGCCTCGCGGGCGCCGCCCTGGAGCGTCTGCAGGTCCGCCCCGGACCCGCCCTCGAGCAGGGCGGCCGCCTCGCTCGGCAGACGGTACTCCATCACGACGTCGACCGGCGTCCGGTGGGTGCGGAGAGTGAGCTCCCCGACCGGGCCGAGCGGAGTGATCAGGTGACCTCCCGGCCACGCGGGCTGCAGCCGGAACGTGACCGTGCCCGACGGGACGTGATACGTCCGCGGGCCGAGCAGGCCGACCAGCCCGACGGCCACGGCCGCCAGCAAGACGACCCGCACCAGGATCGCAGGCGCTCCAGAGGCGATATGTCGGCCGTCGCGGTCCACGTCCCTGTCTCGTGCATGCCCGCCTTCGCGCCGGCCGCAACCCGGCGCGCTCGGTTGCCGGAGGAGACGGGTATGCTATACTTTCGAGCCTGCCGGCACGGCCGGCGCCCCTTCGGTGGGGGTATAGCTCAGTTGGGAGAGCGTTTGGCTGGCAGCCAAAAGGTCACCGGTTCGAGCCCGGTTACCTCCACCACACTCCCTCGGTCAGCCCCGTCGACGCGAGGTGACCTTCGCCGGTGACCGCCATCATGGACCACACCCCGTATCTCATCCTCGGTTCGTTGACTTCGTCCGTCTGGGTGCAGGTCGGCGAACTGGTCCTCGCTTTCGCCCTCTCGGCCGTGATCGGCCTGGAGCGTGAAGTCCGCCAGAAGGCCGCCGGTCTGCGCACGTACACCCTGGTCGGCACCGGCGCCGCCCTCTTCATGATCGTGAGCAAGTACGGTTTCAACGATGTCCTTGCGCACGACCTCATCCGGCACGATCCCGCACGCGTGGCCGCCGGCATCGTCACCGGCATCGGCTTCATCGGCGCCGGCTTGATCTTCGTGCGTCGCGACGCGGTCCAGGGCCTCACGACGGCGGCCATCATCTGGGTGACCGCCGCCGTCGGGACCGCGGCCGGCGCAGGGATGTGGCTGGTCGCCGTGACCGCGACGGCGCTGCACCTCGTCGTCGTGCTCGTCTTCCCGTTCTTCGTGCATCGCCTGCCGCGCACCTCGCGGACCGAGGTCTTCATCCGCGTGGTCTACCGGC